>JAZOAA010000215.1:0-10696 GCA_045595265.1 Eubacteriales bacterium | reverse complement strand
ACGCGGAATCGTTTTTTTATTTTTTGTCACCGACAAACACTTTTTTTGACAGCAGTCTCAAAACAAGACAGCTTAAAATATGCCAAATGCCAAACACCGCCGAAGTAATTGCCGATGCGGATATAAGCGAAGCCACTGCGGCAATCGCTGCTCCGATGCTCATAGCGTAAAGCGCAACTATGGCAAGCTTATCGGAAAAGCTCTTATACTTTCTCGTAAGGAGAATGGTATTTATAGCATTTATCTTGTCTCCGTAGGTAACGACTCTTGCAGATGCGCGTCTGAAAATCTTATCCGTATCGGGTCTCTTCTCAAGCCTTTTTACAACACGCATGCAGTCAGCGCCTGCGGAAAGCGTGCGGAGAAGCTCGTTTGAAAGATTGGGGTCGCTGGTGTAGATAAGCGGTACTATGCCTTCCTTCTTAAGCTCGGGAAGAAGCATAGTAAATTCCTCGGTGAAGGAATATCTTATATAGAACTTTGCATATACCTCGCCGCCCTCTGCCGCATACATGATTTTCGTTGTATCTGCGCCAACGTCGGAGGAGGTTGTGGGAGGAAGAATTATACCGTGTCTGCGCATATAATCCTCGCTGCCCGCGTATATTCTGCTGCCTGCGAGAACTCCGCTGAGTCCGTCCTCTTCTATTTCCATATGCTCGGCGGGTGCATGGCGCACCTTGTTATCCAAAGCATTGGCAAATATCTTATAAAGCGGGCCTCTTACAACAGAGAAGAGCGAATACATCTGACGCATCGCTTTCTCAATATTGTCCCTCTCACCGTAAAGCATAAAGCGCTTAAGGTTTACGTCCTCCGTACCGAAAATCTCAGTATCCTCAAAGGCGATAACGTCAACGTCGGAGAAGTCGGAATAAGAATTTTCACCAACGACGGTGCTATCCTCTGCAAGAGCCGCATTCTGAGAATCAAAATACGAAATCTTGTGCGACAAAATCGCAAGAGTGGGACAGCCGAGAAGGAAAACGAGAGCGAATGCTGCAAGCGCTGATACTATTCCGCCGGGCACGAAGAAGCATACTACACCCGAGACAAGCGCCGCGCCAAGCGATATGATAAGCATGGGAAGAACCTGATGTCCCTTATCGGTAGGCTCGTCGGTATGCTTGAAGAAATCAGTGATAAACGCAACGCGGAATATACGGGAGGTGTAAGACGTATACTCATCAACAAGACCGTCGAGGGCTATGTTTTCCTTAGGAAGCTCTCGTGTCATCTTTTTATCAAGAATCTTCTTCTCGGTATTCTGCGATATAACCTTAAAGGCGATAAAATCAGCGTTAAGACGGTAATATGATGCAAACACACAAACGAGTGCAACTACTGCATATATAAAGCCGAAGAGCGCGTAGCTAGGTGTAGGAACAGCAACAAGAGTACCGAGATACGCTACGCTGACTATAAATGCTAAAGGAAGGAACAGCTCTGCCGTAGCCTTACCGTCTGAAAGATTTTTAATTGCTCTGACAGTTTCGGGAAGGGTTAAAACAAATATGCAAGCTACTATAAGCAGGTCAACCAGTGCCGCTGCGCCAAAGAATAGCGACGACGGGAAAACAGACGAAGAAATGCTGCCGCCAAATACGAGAAGCTCGAAGATCAGCGCAAGAACAGAAAAGACTCCAACAGCGCCCATTCTTATCTTGAGTCCCATAATAGAGTCAAGAAGGCGGTCCTTTACAGCATCTCTTTGCGACTGGTGAGTAAACTCTGACGTCTTTTTCGCAGCGTCCTTCTGCTCATCGGGAGAAAGGCAGTCAGGGTTAGACAGCTCGTCCTGCTCGGAATCGGCAGGCTTCATAAGCTCCTCGATATATATTTCTTCGCCCGGGTCGGGAAGCTCCGTGTTTTTGTCAGTTGCTTCATCAGCCGTACCATCTTCATCGGCTATATCCTCTGCTACGGTTTCCTCGACGGTCTCCTCGTCCTCGGGAAGTTCCTCGGTCGCGGGAGCTTTAGATATCAAGGATTCGATCTGCTCTCTTTCCTCTGCGACCGCCGCTTCCTCGTCAAAGAGGACGACCGGCTCTTCAAAAACGGCAGACGCGGGTTGCTCGTTAAACTTAAAAACGTTTATCGACTCGAGCGCGGGCTCTGGATTAGTAACGTTTACTACAACCTTATTCTCAACACCGCCGTCCATTTCAGCCGTGGGGTCTATCTTACGAAAGGCTTCGACACGAACGGTAGGCGAGGAGGTTACGTCCACCTTGGCAGAAACGGTTTCCTGCGCCTTTGCCTGCGTTTGCGCCTTCGTCCTGGGGTCGATGGTCTTCCTATACTTTTCACTCGCCTCGGTAAAGCGAGGAACGTACACAGAACGTCTGCTAGCCGTTCTTTCGGAAGGCTGCGGCTTGTTTCCTATAACAAGGTCAGGCTCTTCTGTATTTTCTTTTTGGTCCTTTTTCTTATCGGGCATATCACCAGAAACCTCAAAGACAAACTTTTCCTCTTCTTTAGGCTTGCCAATCTGAAACTCAACGCTATGTATCTCTACGGCTTCCTTTTCGGTATCTTGTACGCCTTCGCCAAGCTTTTTATTTTCCAAACCGATTACCTCTCTTTCAGCTTTCTCTGCCTCACTACGTCCGCCATAACAACGGCAGCGGCGCACGAGACGTTCATTGAATTGACCTCTCCCGACATCGGTATAGATACGGTGAAGTCGCATTTTTCTTTAACAAGTCGAGATATTCCAAAGCCTTCGTTTCCGAGAACGAGAGCCATAGGGCCTGTCATATCTACGTCAAAATAAGCACGCTCGCCCATATCGGCGGCATATATCCAAAGTCCGCGCTCCTTTAATTCATCTATCACCGAGGCGATGTTAGTCACCTTGGCAACGCGCATATACTCAACAGCGCCCGCCGAAGCCTTAGCCACCGTGGTATTAAGACCTACCGAACGGCGCTTCGGTATTATGACACCGTGCGCACCGAGGCACTCCGCGCTTCTGATAATAGCGCCGAGATTGTGAGGGTCCTCAACACCGTCAAGAATTATTACGAACGGAGGCTCGTCCTTGCTTTTAGCATATTCGAGAATATCGTCAACAGAGTAATAATTTCTCGCAGAGGCAATAGCCACAACGCCCTGGTGACGCTCTCCGAAGGAAAGCTGGTCAAGCTTGCCTTTATCAACCTCCATTATCGGAATTTTACGCTCTGCGGCGATGCCGATAAGAAGAGTTATAGAGCCCTCTCGCTCGCCCGACTGGACGTACATTTTTTCTATATCCCTGCCGCTTCCGAGAAGCTCCTTTACGGCGTTTCTGCCAAAAACAGTACACTCGTCAAGCTCCGCTCTTCGCCGGGAATCGAAATCATCTCGCGGACGACTACCGTGCGGTTTGTTATTTCTATTTTTATTACTTTTATTTTCCATTTTAGGCACTTTCTGCATTTAGTGATTTGTATATTTACTCAATTCTGAAGGTTACATACATATGTGATTTCATTTTATTATAACATAAATATTTTAATTTGTACAGTAGAATTTACAAAAAATTATAATTAAAATCTTTAATGAATAAAAATATTTTCGCCGGGTATTGACAAAATGAAAAAAAGGGACTAAAATGTAGTAGCGATAAAACATTTTGCTTGGGAGAAAAAAGATGTTGTCAAAACAGAAAAGCAGCTTAACAGAGGGGCCTATTTTCACAAAAATGGCTCTGTACGTTCTGCCTATAATGATGACGGGTATATTGCAGCTTTTATATAATATGGCTGACCACATGGTAGTCGGTCAGTTTTCGGGTGATACCACGGCGCTTGCTGCCGTTGGCTCAACGGCGTCGCTTACCAACCTTATCGTAAATCTTTTTATGGGAATTACGGCGGGTGCGGGGGTTATCGTTGCCAGAAACTACGGTGCGAAGGACTATGACACGCTATCACGCGCGGTACACACATCTATGCTGTTCGCGCTCATTGGCGGTATTGCTTTTTCGTTAATAGGTATCGGTGTTTCCGCCCCTGCACTGGAGCTTATGGGTACGAAGCCCGAAATTTTCGACAAGGCAACGATCTATATGCAGATAATCTGCCTTGGTGTGCCAGCAACGGCGGTATACAACTTCGGCGCAACTATACTTCGCTCGGTGGGCGACTCAAAGACTCCGCTCTTTATCCTCTCTTCATCGGGACTGGTAAACATAGCTTTGAATTTATTCTTCGTAATAGTATGCGGTATGTCGGTAGAGGGTGTTGCGCTGGCTACTATAATATCCCAATATATATCCGCTACTGTTGTAGTTATTATTCTAAACAAGAGGAAGGATACGGTTTATTCCCTGAATTTTAAGAAGCTGAAAATTGATAAAAAGCTTCTCGCCTTGATTTTACGCTACGGAATACCCGCGGGTATCCAAAGCTCACTCTTCTCTATCTCAAACGTTATGATAACCTCGGCTGTAAATTCGTTTGACACTGCTACCGTTTCAGGTAAAACCATTGCGGCAAATATAGACGGTATTCTCTACACCGCTCTTAACAGCTACTTGCACGCGGCAATGACATTTACCGCCCAAAATTACGGCGCGGGAAAGCCCGAGAGAATAAAGAAATCTCTCGGCTCGGCTCTGCTTCAGGTTCTTATCGTAGGATTGTCGTTAAGCTCGCTTCTTCTTGTGTTTGGGCGCGAATTTGCATCATTGTTCATTGATGCGCATGACCCAAATAAAGAAGCCGTGATGAGCGCGGTTATGGGTATGCTGTACGTTACTGTACCTCTGTACTTTATGTGCGGAGTTATGGAAACCCTGTCAGGAACTTTGCGCGGGCTTGGATATTCCTTAACGCCTATGATCACCAGCGTCGGCGGTATATGCGTGCTTAGAATAATATGGATATTCACCGCATTCACTCTCGAAGAATTTCACACTATCAGCGGCCTGTATCTCTGCTATCCTATAACGTGGTCGGTAACGTCACTGACACTCGGAATAATACTGCTTGCAATTTGGCCTAAGATAAAAGCAAAAATAAAAGGCACTATATAAATTTAATGCTGCTCTAACGTTATGTTTTGAGCAGCATTTTTTAATGTTTCGAAAAACTTTTCGCGCTTTTTATATTGACTTTTAATAAACGAAGGCATATAATGACTATACCGAAGTTTTTCAAGCGTGAGGATTGTGTCATGGTTAAAAGTAAAAGCTTGACGGAAGGTCCTATTTTCTCCCGTCTGCTCTTATTTACTGTTCCGCTTATGCTGACGGGACTTTTGCAGGTCTTTTACAACATGGCTGACAACATTGTTGTCGGCAGCTTTTCCGGTGACGAGCTTGCACTTGCCGCTACGGGAAGCACGGGCGCTCTTACGGCTCTTATCGTTAATACGCTGACCGCCTTCGCAACGGGCTCGGGCGTTGTCATCGCACAGAGCTTTGGCGCTAAGGACTACAACAGTCTTTCAAAATCTATACATACTGCAATGACGCTTTCCGTTATCGGAGGTCTTTCGCTCGGGGTTATCGCGTTTACATTCTCGGAGCTGTTTCTCGGCCTTATGGGAACGCAAGAAATCCTGATGAGCAGAGCGACTCTTTATTTCAGGATAATCAGTCTGGGAATCCCGGCAAGCACTGTCTTTAACTTCGGCGCAGCGGTGCTGCGCTCGCTAGGCAATTCGAAAATTCAACTGTATATTCTCGGAACTACGGGAATTGTCAACGTTATTCTCAATCTGTTTTTCGTTATCGTTTGCAAAATGACGGTTGACGGTGTTGCGCTGGCTACGGTAATTTCGCAATATCTTTCGGCTGTTACAGTTGTTATAATCCTTTGTAACGTAAAGGACAAAAACACTAGATTAGACTTAAAAAAGCTGAAGATACATACCAATCTTTTGAAAAAGATATTAAAGATTGCGCTTCCCGCATGCTTGCAGACGTCGCTGTTTTCGCTCTCGAATATCATGATTCAGGCTGCGGCAAACGAGCTGCCCACTCTTGCGCTTTCTGCCAAGACTATTGCGGCGAATATTGATAATTTAGTCTACACGGCGATCAACAGCTACTCTAATTCCACAATGACCTTCGTAGCGCAAAACTACGGTGCTAAAAATATGGAAAGAGTTAAAAAATCTATATTCACGGCGGCATTTCAGGTAACGGCGGTCGGTGTGATCATCGGTCAGATTTTGCTCTTCTTCGGCGAGAGGCTGGCGGCTTTGTTCATAGATCCTCTTGATCCAAACAAGGTGCAAGTTATTGAATATTCAATGGAGATAATGCGGATAATTCTGAATATTTACTTTATGTGCGGAATCATGGATATGCTAAGCGGCGCTCTCAGAGGCCTTGGCAACGCGGTGCTTCCTATGATAATAGGTCTTATCGGTGTTTGCGGAATAAGGCTGGTGTGGATATTCTGCTTCTTCCCTATGGAGCATTTACATAATCTTACGGGACTTTATTTAAGCTATCCGATAACCTGGGTGTTCTGCATTACGGCGCTTGGCATCGCGCTGGCTGTCGAGTGGAGAAAAAGGAAAAAAGAATGTAGCTCTCAAGGCGAGCAGCTCGTTCTCACAAGCAAATAATAAAATAAAAAAGGATTTGGTTTTTTCCAAATCCTTTTTTATTTGTTGAAAGGCCGACTTAACCCTCGTAGGCAAAGTCAACGCAACGAGAAATTATTCCTCTGCTGCTCTTTTTGCCGCGAAGCACTCGCTGCAGTAAACTGCCTTGCCTTCGGTGGGCTTGAAGGGCACCTGGCACTCCTTACCGCACTCTACGCAGACTGCATCGAACATCTCTCTCGCACCCTTCTGCGCATTCTTCTTAGCGGCACGGCACTCCTTGCATCTGGAGGGCTTGTTCTCAAAGCCTCTCGATGCATAGAACTCCTGCTCACCTGCGGTGAACACGAACTCATTGCCACAATCTCTGCACTTCAATGTCTCGTCCTGGTACATGTTTCTGTTTCTCCCTAATAGGTTTTTTATAATTTGCCCCGGGCGGATTCAAACCGCCGTCTTTAGTATAAACCAACGCTCTCCATTGAGCTACATCGGGCATAATGACATATTAATCAGCAACTTCGCTGTCAAAAGCTTCGCGTAAGCGGCGAAACAGCCGCGCCTTTGCATTATCGACAGATTTTGGCGTGCGCGCGAGTCGCTCCGCTATCGCCGCCGTCTTATACCCCTGGACGTGCAGGAGAAGAACGGCATACTCATAATCGGAAAGCATAGTACGCGCCTCTTTAATCACGGATTCAAAACGCTCACGTAAAAGTAACGTGCTCTCGGGACTCTGCTGGGTACCGATAACCCTGTCATCAAGGTCTAAAACGTCAACGTGAGTACGCTTACGCCTACGGAAATCTATGAGCCTCCTATGTATGCACACACGGGCATAAAGACCGAAGGTAACCTCACTCTGCGCAAGATCATAGCTCATAGCAGCCTGATGCAAGGCGATGCAAGCCTCGGAAAAAAGCTCGTCATCATCTGCAAAATCAACGGAAAAGTCCGATATCATCTTGCGAATCAGGGGTGTATAACGGCTTACAAGCTCGGCAAACGCCGCGTCGCTATGTTCCCTACATTCTAAGACCAGCTTTTCTACATCTGCGTTTCGTTCAATCATAATTAACAAAATCTTCCATATGACATTATTATATATTTGTGTTCATGCTTTGTCAAGAGAATTGTTTGAAAAAATTCAAAAAAATTTATCATTCAAACAATTTTGAACATAAACAGTCAGACAAAGTTGTGCAAATTGTCTAAAAAAGTCGCCTAGGAAAGATATTCTATCCTGCCCGTGAGCGAAAACAGAACTCCGCGATACACTCCGTCGGGCTTGGATTCGTAATTTTTCTTTATCATTTCCGCCTCGGCTCTTGATGAAACGGTGATTGACGTGCGCATTATTTCGTCGTCCTTGTCGTGAGCCTCAAGGGTTACTCTGAAGCGGCCTGACTCGGTTTTTTCAACACGGGCGCTGATGCTTGCCTCGCTCTTTGACAAAGATATATGCTTCACCGCGGAGCGCAGGCTTCGCTCTCTGAACTCCTTATCCAAGCTATCATAAAGCTCGGCGGCAACGAGTCTGCCCTTGTCGGATATCATATAATATTTTTCACCGTCCACCTCGTCAAGCATAACGTGCTCCGAATCGGAAAGCTCGAGTAGGCACTGGTCATAGTCAAAGCTTATTTCGTCGGTATTTTCCTCAACGATAGAGAGGATAGTGGTTCTCTCTATCGGGTAACGGATATTATCAAGTAAAAACAAAATAAAGACCTTTATATCCGTGGTTGTATTAAGCTTGAATTCTTTATATTTTTTCATTTAATTTCTCGCTTTTTACTTTTTTGAATAACTTTTTACCCCGAGTCTACAATATATAAAAAACGGAGTCGATTATGAACAAATTTTACTTTAACGACAGCCCTGACGCACTGGGAGACCTCGCCTGCGAAAGATACAAGGCTGACACCGCGCTCAGAGGAGTTGATTATAAAAAAGAAATCACGGCAAGCGGAGTTTGGGAAAAAATAAATATTTCTTCCCTCGAGGGTGCAAAGAGCATAGGCAGACCTATGGGAACTTATAATACTCTCAGCCTTGGGAGAATGGACCTCATAGACCGCGAATGTATCGACGATGCAAGGCATGAGCTTTCAAAAAATCTGACATCACTCCTGGAAGATATGAAAATCTTCCCTAAAAGGCTTCTTATCGCGGGGCTTGGAAACGGAGAGCTTACTCCCGATGCTCTCGGCAGTCTTACCGCCTCGAAAATCAAGCCTACCCTGCACATAAAGCAGAGCGACGAGAGCTTCTTTACCACTTTGGAATGCTCGGAAATCGCGGTCATAACACCCGGTGTCAGAGCTACGAGCGGACTTGATGCCGCAGACATCATAAAGGGCGTGTGCGACGTTATAAAGCCTAATGCCGTTATTGCGATAGATTCCATAGCATCAGGCTCTACCGAAAGACTCGGAAGCACTATACAAATCTCCAACACCGGCATTATACCGGGCAGCGGACTCGGAAACGCTCACCGAGCAATAAACGAGCAGACCGTCGGAATCCCCGTAATTGCGATAGGTGTGCCTACCGTAATCGACTCAAGACTCTTTTGCAGATGCGAGGAAGAAGGCGGCGAGGTACGGCACGCGGAAGCGATGCTCGTTTGCCCAAAGGAAATAAACGAAATCGTGAGCGTGGGAGCAAAAATCATCAGCGGCGGAATAAACGCAGCCTTCGGTCTTTATTCATAAATCAAAGAATCAGCTCGTCGAGCGGAAGCTTCGGAACTGCGTGAGAGTCGTTTTCATCTCTGTAATACTTTATGTTTCCGTCGGCAGCATCCGTTATATACACGTTTTCCGCGGGATAACCGAAAGATATTACAAGACATGGCTCTTGTTCATCTTCATTTATAAGTTTCTTTATAACCTCGGAGTTATACGAGCGGAACATGCACGCACCGACTCCGCTCTCTGCCGCGGTAAGAGTTATAGCCTCGGCGGCTATGCCAAGGTCTATCGCAAGAAGGGTATCAAGCACCGACTGCGAGCTTATAATTATATACGCTGCGGGGCGCTCGCTTACAGAGGGCCCTGCCCAGTCCTTAAGATAACCTGCAAATTTAAGTGACGAAAATACGGCATCGCACCCATCCTTGTCATTTATGACTGTGAATCTGAGTCTTTGAAGATTTGCACCAGAGGCAACGTATCTCGCGCTTTCTATAAACGAGACAAGAAGCTCGCGCGAAAGAGGGCGCGATGAATCATACCGCCTGTACGAGCGGTTTTTCTTTATCAGCTCTAAAATCATATTCTCTACCGTTAATAAACAAAATCAAATTCAAAATCGTATATGCTGACGGTATCGCCCTCTTCAATTCCTGCCTCGCGAAGCTTTGCAATAACGCCGTTTTTAACCAAAACTCTCTGGAAGAAATTAGGCGACTCGTAGTCGTCGAAGCGTATCTGCCCCATAAAGTTATAAAGCCACTCGCCCTCAACGATATATTTGCCGTCCTCGTCTACTGTAACCGTTGTTTCTCTGACGCCTGCGGAGTTTGCTATCGCCTCGTCCTCTGCCGAATATTCTGACTCGTAAACCGTAAGCGGAGGAAGCTCGTCAAGCTTATCAACAGTTCTCTTAACCAGCTCGCGAAGTCCCTCGCCCGTTACCGCTGAGACGTACATAAGCTCGTATCCAAGCTCGGCACAGCGGGAAACAAATCTTTTTGTCATATCGGATTCCATATCAGCGGAATCTATCTTGTTGGCTACTACTATCTGCGGTCTTTTAGCAAGGTCGGGAGAATATTTCTCGAGCTCGAGATTTATTTTTTCAAGATCCTCGGTAGGATCTCTTCCGTCAGTACCTGCGATATCAACCACGTGAAGAATAAGGCGGCATCTGTCAACGTGACGAAGAAAGGCGTGACCGAGACCAAGCCCCTCCGATGCGCCCTCAATAAGACCGGGGATATCTGCTGCAAGGAAGCCTCTGCCCTCACCTATGCTGACAACGCCGAGATTAGGTGAGAGGGTTGTGAAATGATAGTTTGCAATCTTAGGCTTTGCCGACGAAATTCTCGAGAGTATCGAGGACTTTCCGACGTTGGGAAATCCGACAAGACCGACCTCTGCAAGCATCTTAAGCTCGAGAAGAACCTCGCGCTCCTCGCCCTTAG
>JAZOAA010000214.1:0-2822 GCA_045595265.1 Eubacteriales bacterium | reverse complement strand
GGCGAAAGACTCTTTACTCCCTGGCTTATTACGTTCTGAACAAAAACAGGGATCAATAGCAATAACAACCCGCTTAACCAGAAAAGCTTTAGCGAGCTTCCGTTGTAAGTAGCCGTCTCAGTTTTTGTATTATCTTTAGTGAATTCTCTATCAGGCAGCATATATTTATTAATATGACGGTCGTAAAAATGAAGTCCGACAGCAAGACCTGCGAGTAACAGAGCCGATACCGCAAAGTTATATTCCCAGCTGGGCATAAAAGCCGCCAAAATGTACGTTCCGAGAAGCCCGACAGTACCGGAAAGAGACATATAAAATAACATGTTTTTTCTGTCAGAACGGCACAGTTCACTTGTCATAATCTTAAAAACCGCAGGCCAGAGAGGAAACTGCACAAGCGCATTTAGCACCCATGTCACCAGCATTACATAATAATTCTGGTTAAAGAATATCACCGTATTCGCCACGGCACCGCCGATAAGCCCTATCTTTATCAGCAGATGCGGGCTGAATCTGTCGGCTGCCATACCTCCAACGACCTGCAAAGGAGCATAGACAATGTAAAATGCCGCGGTTATAGAGCCAGTCTGAGATTTCGTCAGTATTCCCTCGTTCACTATATCCGCAAGAGCTCCGTTAAAGCAATTTTTTGTCATATAAACTATAGTATATATGAGAAATAAATAGACAAAAAAATGTCTTGAGACAGGCTTATTTTCAAAGTGGATATGAGTATCTCGCTCAACGTTTATTATTTCGTTTGCCATATTTTAATGCAAATCATCTCCTGTAATTGTCACGAATTATTTTCTATGTTAACTTTTTTCGATAAAACAAATCCATTTAAGCCTTGTTTTCCGAGCCGAAGAGGCGCATTTTCTTCATAACCTCTTCCTTGATGTACTGAACCTTGAGGTTTCTTGTTTCAAGGTAGCCGAGGGCTTTTTCACGTCCGTCAGCGGTTGCTCTGTCACCTGCAAGGCAGAGGTCGGTGAAGATGTTCACCTTATCTATTCCCTCGCGAATCGTGTTTCTGAAATCATCGTCCGAAAGTCCCGAGCCGCCGTGAAGAACGAGGGGTGTGTCGGTTGCTTTGCGGATTTCCTTTAATCTTTCAATGTTGAGCATAGGCTTCTTCTTATATACACCGTGTGCTGAGCCTATTGCAACTGCAAGTGCGTCAACGCCTGTTGCCTTTATGTATTCTACCGCTTCCTCGGGAGTGGTGTACATATCCGTAAGGTCTTCGTCACCTACGTCTGCGTTTCCAACGTGGCCTATCTCGCCCTCTACCGTTGCTCCGAAGGAGTGTGCTATCTTTACTATTTCTCTTGTTTCGGCAAGGTTGGTTTCATAGTCCTTTGTTGAGCCGTCAAACATTACCGAGGAGAAGCCGAGCTTTAAGGCTTCCATACATCTGTCAAAAGTAAGTCCGTGGTCATAGTGAACTACTACCGGCACTTTAGCTCTCTTTGCCGCTGCAATAAGAGCAGGACCTATAAGCTGAAGCTCACCGTAAGGTAAAAGTATTTCCGCAGTACCGATTACTACGGGAGAATTAAGCTCCTCTGCCGTAGCAATAACACCCTCAAGCATATCTGTATCGGTTGTGTTAAAGAGTCCTACCGCATACTTTCCTTCCTGCGCTTTTTTTAATACGTCATTTAAGTTTACAAGCATTGTGTTTTCCTCTTAAAATTTAATATTCATTGCTTTAAGCCTTCTATCTATTTCCTCTTCGCTTACCATTCCGCCTATTGCATCGGGAGAGGAGAGAGAGGCTGTTGCCGCTTTGGATGCAAGGGTAAGTATTCCCATCTCGGAAAGTCCGCGGTAAATACCTATAAGAGCGCCTGCGCAAAAGGCATCTCCCGCACCTGTCTTACCCTTTATATATCCTTTTGGCAATTCCCACGACGGAAGCTCAAAATAACCGTTATCCGAAAGACATATACCAACCTCAGGCATATGTATAATAACTCGCTCGGTCACTCCGAGTCTCTTTATTTCCACGGCTATCTCTTTAAGATTTTCTCTGCTCGGCTCTTTGCCAACTATCATTGCCGCCTCGTGCTCGTTGATAATAATATTGTCTATGTATTTCAGACAATTCTTTACTACCGAGTATCTGTCGCTATTTTCGCTGACAAGGTCAATTGAGGTCTTAATGCCCATTTCCTTGCACCGTTTAAGTATTTTTTCTCCGTCACCGTTATCTATTTTGTCAAGGAGAAGAAAGTATCCAAGGTGAAGCATTTTGACGTTGAGTCTTTCAAAATCTATATCCTCATATCCAAAATCTGCGCAAGTGCCGGGATAGGTAAAGAATGTCCGCTGACCGCCTATTATGCTCATAACGTCGGTAAAGCTTGTGGGCATATCTCCCTTTACGATAAGAGATGTGTCCACTCCGTTCTTTTGGAATGAGTCTATGAGATAATCTCCGTTAGAGTCGTTGCATATCTTTCCTATTGCTTTAACGGTAATTTCGGGTGCAACTCTCTTTATATCTATGCCCGTATTGGGAACGCAACCGCCAACAGAGCGTGAAACAGATAATATTTTTGTAAGCTCGCCCGATGCGGGATAAGCGGATATCTCGTTAAGATTATCTACGAGTATGCTTCCCGCAACGGCGATACCGTTTATGTTTGTCATATCAGTTGCACTCTGCTACGAGCGGACCTGCAAGCTCATCGAGGAAGAAGAGCTTACCCTTGATAGTGGGAATATATGAGCTTGTTATCCAAGGAGTTTTTCCGTGACGGAGTGTCATCCAAAGGGAGAGCCCCTGCCACTGCATACCGCGTCCGAGAGTTCCG
>JAZOAA010000213.1:0-6341 GCA_045595265.1 Eubacteriales bacterium | reverse complement strand
CTTTTGGAGAATTTTAATGAAAGCACGAATAGTTAACTTAAACGGCTGCTCGGCAGTTGAGATTAACGGTGTTTGCCATCGATTTACAGGGTATAGGTCCTGGCGTCCCAATGCTGAATATATATCCGCTTTTGATAAGCTTGGATTTAATTTTATGACTCTTTTATCAAGCGGAATAAAAAATTCACACGGAACAGCGTATTCTCCCTACGGCGAATATTGGGTTGGCGACGGAAAATACGATTTTGATATTTTGAGGCGTCAGATAAACGATTTTTTGGATAATGCGCCGGATACTTATCTTGCAATAAATCTTATGCTCGATACACGCGATTGGTTTTTGCGCGAGCATCCTGACTGTCCTAACTCGTTTGTCCACCTTTCGTCTGCAATAGCATATAAGCCTTGGCTTGAATGTGCGGAGAGAATGCTCAGAGATACCATCGAATTTTTAAGGCGTGAATACTCGGAAAAGGTCTTTGCTATATTTCTGTCGGCTGGCGGAACGTGTGAGTGGCATAACAAATCGCTCGATTTTCCACGTACGAAAGAAACTCTTGAGCATTACAGAGCTTGGTGCGGTGATCCGTCCGCTTTTATTCCATCAGAAGAAGAGCTTGACCGTTTATCAAACGGCAATTTGCGTGATCCTAAAATGGAAGCCAACACGGTAAGATTTCTAGAATATTTTAACGATATAATTACCGACACACTTTCATATTTTGCCGGGGTGGTAAAGGATCAGTCGGAGGGCAGGCTTCTCGTAGGAGCTGCCGCGGGGTATATTCTTGTAGGCGAATATCCGATCTCGGGTCATTCGGGCGTTGCAGACGTTATGAAAATTCCAGATCTTGATATAATCGCTTGTCCTGCGTCGTATTTTCACAGAAAGCTTGACGGTGTAAGCGGGTCGCAGGCAGGGCTTGATTCTGTAAGACTGAATAACAAGCTCCTTGTCCACTCCATTGATAATACCACCTATGCCGCAAATGCAAATCCGTATGCGCAGATACTTCAGTATGCCCATTGTCGCCACTCAAGCATGCAGGAATCCATAAATTACGCAAGGCGTGAAACCGCCTTCGCTATCTCAAAGGGCGCAGGCTTTTGGTTCTTCGATATGTACGGAGGATGGTATCCGGATGATGAAAGCCGCGCCGAGCTTGCGAAAATCAAAGATGCGTATGAGTTAATTTACTCAAAACCTGTAAAATATAATTCAGAGGTTGCATTTATTGCTGATCCGAGAAGCTACATATATACCGATAAGGGTGATATGATAAAGCAGGAGAACGTGCAGACGCTTATTGATACACTTGGAAGAGTAGGTGCTCCGGTTGATTATTTATCCATAAACGACATTCTGCTTGATAATTTCGACCGAAATCAATATAAGCTATACATCATAGCAAATTCTATCGCACCGAATAAAAAAGCGCGCGATGTGATACGCGATTTGAAAAACAGAGGTGCAAGCTTTATATTCCTTGGTTTGTCGGGAATTATCGGTGATAATGGCATCGACCTTTCTGATGCCGAGGACTTCGTTGGCATTAAGCTTGATTTTGACCGCGGAAGAGAGTATTTTACTCTTGCTGACGGTGCTTATACGCATGACGGAGACCCTAAAATTTACGGCGGTACAAGAAATGGTTCGCTTACACCTCTTCTTGCTTGCGCTGATGATGACGCGGTCATAATGGGCAGGGATTTTTTAAGCGGTAGACCAAGACTTGCGATAAAGCGTCGTAACAACGGATTTGACCTCTGGTCATTTAGAGGTTCGCTTCCGTTAACCACTCTTTTACCTCTTGTGAAGGAGGCGGGAGTGTTTGTTTATCAGGAGTCTGGACTTCCGACCTATGCAAACAGCCGTATGGCAGCCTTCTTTGACCATAAGGGCGGAGAGCGTACTCTTCGTTTCAGACATTCAGGCAAGATTAGAGAGGTGTACTCGGGGGAGGAATATTACACAGACGGCGAAGCGGTAAAGGTTGCGTTTTTGCCAAACGAATGCAAGCTTTTTATATACGAATAATATGGAAACACGGAAACTGTCCTTTGGAGTTTTCCGTGTTTTTGTTTCTGTTTTAGGGCATACATCTTGTGCCTATTTATTCTTGACAAACAATATTTCGCGTGTTATAATATAAAATGGAAAAAAATTGGAGGGATAAACGTGGCAACGAGGATAGCAAAAAAAGAGTATGATGACCAAAGTATAAAGAGCCTGAAGGGTGCCGACAGAGTCAGAAAAAGACCCGCCGTCATATTCGGCTCTGACGACCTTATCGGCTGTCAGCATTCGTTTATAGAGATCCTTGCGAACTCCGTTGATGAGGCGAGAGAAGGGTACGGCGATAAGATCATTGTAAAAAAGTATAGCGATCTTTCTATTGAGGTTGAGGATTTCGGCCGTGGCGTACCTCTTGGATATAATGAAAAGGAAAAGCGCTTCAACTGGGAGCTTGTTTTCTGTGAGCTTTACGCGGGCGGTAAGTACGATAACAACGACGGAAATTCCGCATATGAGTTTTCGCTCGGTCTTAACGGTCTTGGCGCAACGGCTACGCAGTATTCCTCTGAATACATGAGCGTATCTTCCTATAACGGTAAAACGCTTTCTTCCATCAATTTCAAGTCAGGAAATCCCGTAGGCGAGCTTTCTGTTGTGGATATAGAAGCGGGCATGAAACGGAGAGGAACGATCATAAAATGGCGTCCTGATCTTAAGGTCTTTAAGGAGATCGACATTCCCGTAGAATTTCTCTCGGCTACCCTCAGACGTCAGGCGTTTGTAAACGCGGGTATTAAATTCATTCTCGAGGTCGAGAATGAAAAGGGGAAATTTGACAAAACTGAATTTTATTATGAGAACGGTGTTGCCGACTATATTGCTGAAATAACAGAGGGAATATCTACGACCCAGCCCGTAATTTGGCGCCTTGAAACCAAGGGACGTGACAGGGAGGATATGCCCGATTATAAGCTTAAGGCAGAGGTGACGTTCTGCTTTGCCAAGGTTGGCATGGCTGAATATTATCATAACTCTTCGTTCTTGGAATATGGTGGAGCGCCCGACAAGGCGGTTAAAAATGCATTTACCTACGCGATAGATAAATATATAAAGGCGCAAAATAAGTATACGAAAAACGAGTCAAAAGTTTCATTTAACGATATTGCCGACAACCTTGCCGTTATTGTAAATTCCGCGTCGACGCAAACCTCTTATGAAAACCAGACCAAGAAGGCAATAACAAACGCCTTTATACAAAAGGCTCTTACCGAGTTTATTAAAACCAACCTTGAAATATATCTTACGGAAAATCAGTCCTCCGCGACTGCTATTATAAATCAGGTTCTCGTAAATAAAAGAGCAAGAGAATCCGCTGAAAAAACGAAGATTGATATCAAGAAGAAGCTTGCGGGAAATATGGACGTATCGAGCAGGGTAGAGAAATTTGTACCCTGTCGTTCAAAGGATCCGTCGCTTCGAGAGGTCTATATAGTGGAGGGTGACTCGGCTATGTCAAGCTGTAAATTGGGCAGAAATGCCGATTTCCAGGCAATTATCCCCGTCAGAGGAAAAACTCTCAACTGTATGAAAAGCTCGTATGAGAAGATTTTTGCCAGCGATATAATCGTTGATCTTCTTAAGGTGATAGGTTGCGGTGTTGAGGTTAAGACGGGAAAAAAGAGCGATCTTGCAACCTTTGATTATAATCTTCTTAAGTGGAATAAAATTATTATCTGTACGGATGCGGATGAGGACGGATTCCAGATACGCACCCTGCTTCTTACAATGTTTTACAGACTGCTTCCGACTCTGATTGAGAAGGGGAAAATATTTATCGCAGAGTCGCCTCTGTTTGAGATAACGTCGGGCGGAGAAACCTATTTTGCGTACAATGAGCAGGAGAAGAACGAAATTCTCTCCAAGCTCGGAAGTAAAAAATATATTCTTCAAAGATCAAAAGGACTTGGTGAAAACGAGCCTGATATGATGTGGCGTACGACGATGTGTCCCCAGACGAGAAGACTTGTGGCTGTGACTCCCACCGATGCTGAAGAAACGGCAAAAATGTTTGATATTCTCCTCGGCGATGCCCTTCAGGAAAGAAAAAAGTTTATAACCGATTACGGACATCTTTACATCAGAGATGCTGATATTTAAGAGTTAATTTTAGGCAGAAAGGCAAAATATAAAAATGGCAGAACTTAAAAAATCTACAAAATTCGAGGGTGTCAAGGGACCGCTTCTCACTATCGTTATGGACGGTGTCGGAATTGCACCCGATAACGGTGCAAACGCAGTTGCAGCAGCACACACACCCACTTTAGACATGCTTATGAGCAAATATCCTACGATTGCTATCAAGGCACACGGCACAGCCGTTGGTCTTCCCGGTGACGACGATATGGGTAATTCGGAGGTTGGACACAACGCTCTTGGCTCAGGTCAGGTATTTGCCCAGGGCGCAAAGCTTGTTTCTCAGTCTATCGAGACAGGCAAGATTTTTGCTTCCGAGACATGGCAGACTCTTGTTGGCGGTGTTAAGGATAACAATTCTACCCTTCATTTCCTTGGACTTTTCTCTGACGGAAACGTTCACTCTCACATCGATCACTTGAAGGCGCTTATCTCTAAGGCTAAGGAAGAGGGGGTAGGTAAGGTTAGAGTACACATTCTTCTTGACGGACGAGACGTTGGCGAAACCAGCGCTCTTGATTACGTTCTTCCTTTTGAAGAGTACCTTAACACTCTCCGTTCGGCTGATTTCGATATAGCTATCGCATCAGGCGGCGGACGTATGCAGGTTACTATGGACAGATATGAAGCTAACTGGGGCATGGTCGACCTTGGTTGGAAGACCCACGTTCTCGGCGAGGGCAGATACTTCGCATCTGCGGAAGAAGCCATCACCACTTACAGAAATGAAACTAAGGTTATTGACCAGGATCTTCCTCCTTTCGTTATTGCAAAGGACGGAAAGCCCGTCGGCACAATCGAGGACGGTGACAGCGTTATCTTCTTCAACTTCCGTGGCGACCGTTCTATCGAGATTTCCAAGGCGTTTGAGTCGGGTGCTGACTTTGATAAATTTGACCGTAAGAGAGTTCCCGCAGTTCTTTACGCAGGTATGCTTGAGTACGACGGTGACCTTCACATTCCCAGCCGTTACCTTGTTTCTCCTCCCGAGATTACGAACACTATGACAGAATATCTTGTCAGTGCGGGTATTCCCGAGCTTGCAATTTCCGAAACCCAGAAATACGGTCACGTAACTTATTTCTGGAACGGTAATAAGTCAGGTAAGTTCTCCGAGGAGCTTGAGGACTATATTGAGATTCCTTCCGACGTTGTTCCCTTCGAGCAGAGACCTTGGATGAAGTGCGCAGAGATTACCGATAAGCTTATCGAGTGCCTTCGCAGCGGCAAATATAAGTACTTGAGAGTTAATTTCCCAAACGGTGATATGGTAGGCCACACCGGCTCCTTCCTTGCCACCGAGTGCTCTATGGAAGCGCTTGACCTCCAGCTTGCAAGACTTCTTAAGGTTATTGACGAGCTTCAGGGCGTAGCTCTTATCACAGCTGACCACGGTAATGCTGACGAGATGTACGAGATTGACAAAAAGACCGGTGCACCAAAGGCGACTAAGGACGGCTCATTCAAAGCAAAGACCTCTCACACCCTCAACCCAGTTCCTTTCATCATCTATGATAACTTCTATGCTGATAATTACAGCATAAAGCAGGGCAGAGCCGACTTCGGACTCTCTAACGTTGCGGCAACAACCGTAAATATGCTCGGTTATGAAGCTCCTGAAATTTGGGATGAGTCAATGATCGCGTTCTAAGTTTACAGGCGAGGAAGAGTCGCTTTTTGTAAAAAGCTCCGCAAAAACTTCATAGCAAATAAATGTTTTAAGGCGAGTCCGTTCGGACTCGCCTTTGATGTTGTGTAGTGATAAGCCTTCCCGCTCCTTGAGGAAGTGGACCGCGGAGTGGTGGATGAGGTATTTATTGATATGTTTGACCATTCTTGTTCTGTTCCTGCATAATAAACATCGGTTAGATAAGGGCAAATCAAAAACGCACCGAATTCTATGGTTGATATTTTCTTGCCTATATATACACTTCTTAAATTTGTACAAGAATAGAAAGCTTTGTATTCGATTGCTCTTACATTGCTGGGAATTTTTAAGTTTTGAATAGAGCTACAACAATAAGCAAATGCTTCTCTGCCAATTGTTTTTACGTTTTTAACACGAGTTAAATATTCAATTTGTGTGGTGTTTTAATAAGTCGGAGGCCAAGCGGTCTTAGGAAGACAATCC
>JAZOAA010000212.1:0-6321 GCA_045595265.1 Eubacteriales bacterium | reverse complement strand
CCCGACGGTCTGTTCCGATACGCCGGTCACGTCCGCCAATTCCTTATTGGTGCATCCACGCTCCTTCTGCGCTTGTTTGATCTTGTCAAGCATGATTTTTTCCTTTCAATCCGTCAAATTCAGTCAATTTCAGTCAAGTTTGGTCAACTTAACTGCCGGAATTCCAGTTCTGATACCCGGAAATTCCAGTTTTGATAGCTCGAATTCCATACATTCCTACTATGTTGCAGGAATTATAATTGCATATCACGTGATTTGATGCTATAATTATGCCATCAAAACCACTCCGATTATACCACATCCGCCCAGCGCGGCGCAAGGGTTATCGGGAAAATATATTACCAACGAAAGGAAAAATTTATGCCCATGAAAGAGGAAACCCGGCAGCGCATCCGCCGACAGATTCACCGCATGGTCGCCGTGCTGGATGACAGCAGCCTTGTATTTGTATACCGCCTGATCGGTTCCGCCGTCCGGAACCAGACGCGCAGAGCGGAACGGAAAGGCGGTGCGTAGTATGCCGACACCCGACATTGAACGCATGAGCGCGGACGAGCTCCGCGAATACATCGCGCAGCGTATCCGGGAAATCCAGTACCCCGAATTATTGTGGGAACTTATTGATCTTATGGCAGAGCTTATCAATAAAGGGGGTGATACCGGCAGTACACAGGAGCCGCCTGACGCGGCGTAGAGCGCATGAAAGGAGGTATAGACCAATAGAGGAAAAGGTAAACAAGATCATCGAGAAAACGATTGAATATCTCGACAGCATCGATCTGTCGAAACTCTCCATGGCGGATTTATCCACGTTTGCCGGCGTGCTCAACACGGTACGCGGCATGACGCGCCCTGATTATCTCGACCATCTGATGCAGCTTGCATCTTCCGGGCTGACGCAGGGCAAGGCAGACACAAAGCCGGAATCCGGCTATGCAATTCTCAAAAATTAATGGAGGTGATCCACACAATCTCCGCGAAGGGCGGCGGGTTTCAGCCCTACCGAGCGCGAAAGGACGTGATATCCCTTGAATACATAAAAAGCACTCGTTCATGACGAGTGCTTTTCTTCACTTAAACGTACAATATCCGATTGCCAGCGGATATTCATATCTTTCGTTATACATGCGCTCCACGGCTACGAGAAAGGTCTCCCAGTCAATACGAGGATCGTAGCGGTAATAGATCAAGTGGATTTCCTCGCGCTGAAATGCGTCCCCATGCAGTTCCACAATGTAGTCCAGCATTTCACAGACATCCGAAAAACTTTTCTGCCGCTCCATCGCTTCAGACAGCCCGCCGCACGCCGGACGGAAAATAACTTTATTCATAATGCGCTCCCCCTTTTTATAAGCATTATACCAAATTCGGGCTTGTTTGTAAAGAGGAGATGCAAAAAGCCGTTGCAGTTGTGCAGCGGCTTTTATTGTTATGTAAATTCGTCTACGAGGATTACGGCGTTATTGCAGACTGTAGAAACCTCGTTTGAGTTGGAAGAATTATTGTTTTTTTTCGGTTGTACCAAAACCAGTAGAGCGAGCAAGAGGCCTATAAAAATCATCCATTTTATTATTGAACTCGCATGAATTTTTTGTATAGTCAAAATATCTCTTCCATAATCTCCGTTAGACATTTGATATTCGATCATTATTCGCTCTACGGTCTTTGGCGTTAAATTCTCGCGCTCTGCGCTAATAACTATTTCTTTTCTGCTCGCGTAATTTTGTATTGTATATTGTTTCTCATATCGATTTTCTTGTAATCTGTCCGCCGGAAGCGGAAGATTTTCTTTTATTTTGATGTTATTGTCGTCGGCATAAGCATGTACGGAATTTGTACAAACAGTATTGGTTATCAAATATAGCTCTTGACAACCATAAGATTCTTTGGCATCGTATAAATTTCTGATATATTCCTCAGTTAGCGGTGTATCACTGTAAACGCATCGAATACACATATCAATCCCTCGATGCGTTAATAATATATCCGCTCCGTATTTGCTCTTGACCGGAACATCTTTTATTCTGTCATATTCTTGGAAAACCCCACGTTTTATCAACTCATGTATATACTTACGATAAACGAAATGCACTTCTATGTCTCCTATCTGAAGTTTTCCATTAAAACCACATTGTTTTCTGCGGCCAACTGCTTTGCAGCCGCTGTAAAAGAACTTGTCGTAACAACCATAGCCGACGAACAGCCATAATGCGCTTTAGAAGCAACGACTTGTTGAATGGCCGATACACCCACGGGTTTAGAATATTTTTTACATTGTATAGCGGTTCTTCTGCCTTCGGGACTATACGCCACGATATCTGCACCGTAATCTCCGCTTAATTGTGTTACAGACACGCCGGAATATCCCATGCGTTTTAATCTGGAAGCAACATAATATTCGTATTGTTCTCCGGTATTACCCGTGAAATGTGTTATATCAGATGTTTTTCTACGGTGCTGCGCATACGCCGAAGCATTTTTTTGATATGAGATATATTGTTCGGATGTCTTTAGTTGTTGGTATTTTTTAATTATTTTACGAGCCAAAAGTATTTCGTCATAACAGAAGTCATATCCTTTGCGACGATACTTCTTTTTAAGGCAAAGATAAACTATCCCGATCGGTATATTTACGCAAAAAAACATAGACACGACCGCCAAAATATAAAATACAGGACTTTGCATTTCAGCGGCTGTATAAACGAAAAGAACACAAATAGCAGGAATCGACAAAAGAACCAACCACACAGTAAAGGTTTCACTCTTTGCTTTGCGATTGAATATAACGTTTTTTCCTTTACAATTTTCGTATAAAATTTTGAAACTTTTGTTGATGGTACTGCATGAAAAAGAAATATATATAGCACCTATTGAAAGCAAACACATTCCGGGGACTTCCGACCACAGAAGGAGTGATATAATAGTAAGCAGAAGAATTATTGCCCACACATTACTCTCCCCTTTTCACCAGATATTCCATAAACCGCTGAAGCTCCTGCAAATCCGCTTCAGCGGTTTCTTTTTTTGCGATCTGTTGATATAGTTCGTTGAATTTCGAGTTCTGCGCGAAATCTGTTGAACTTGCTCCGATGTCTACCACAACTCTATGCGGCTCATCCATCCCCATAAGATATTCATAGGAGGTATCAAGAGCATCTGCCCAAATTCTAACAAACGCTTCCGGCGGAGTGGATTTCCCGGCTTTTACATCCTGTAAATAGTGCCGTGTGCGCCCGACAAGCGAACATAAATGTGTTTGTGACACACCTTTTAACTTTATTATAGAGAAAAAACGGTCGTTTTCCATAATAAAAACTCCGAAAAAATGTGCAATCGCACGAATTCTAACAAATGTTAGATATCCTCTTGAAATTCTAACATTTGGGTGATATAATTCTAACACCGCATCAGATTGCAAGCTGTGTGGTCGGGTAGACGGTGGCTCCTCCACTCCACCGTCTGATTGCCCGT
The DNA here is from genome assembly GCA_045595265.1 of Eubacteriales bacterium. GTDB lineage: Bacteria > Bacillota > Clostridia > Oscillospirales > CAG-272 > UBA1740. The sequence goes on along the minus strand of JAZOAA010000212.1, from coordinate 2,850 downwards.
CAGAAAGTGGAGAGTTCTTTTAAAAATTTATAGTGGAGGGTAATTCGATGAAAAACGAATTACGATTTTTTTCATACGAACAGCTCGGTGAAGTTTGTCCTATGTTGGTAGCCGACAGAGATGCACATCCCGGACGAGGCGTCGTTTATTTCATTGAGATAAATGAAAGAGTGAAAATAGGGTGTTCTGGCGATCCCGCCAGCCGGATCAAAGTAGTTATTGCGAACGCACTAAAATATAGCAACGCAACGATTGGTAAAATTGCGGTTTCTCAATTTCATGAAGGATATCGTATCGCCGAAAGAAATACCCATGTTGAATTTTCTGAATTCCGTGTCAAGGGCACAGAATTATTTGAAGTGGATTTTTTCAAGGCAACTTCATTTTTCGAAAAAACAGAGGAAATAGCCTTGTCTACACAAAACGCACCTCTTACAGAAGCGCAGAAAACAACCCCGGGGTGTATTGCCAGCAAGTCCATAAACATCCGCAATGCCATTCAAACACTTCAAGAAATATTCCCAGACTCCCAATATTACGACTCCATCGTAGAATATGCCCAAGAAATAACCGATATACTCAGCTCTCCTGTGTGTTGGTACTGCGCATCCATGGCTCCCACATCTGTTAATGAATGTGTGTTTTTGTCGTATGACGAAATCATACAAGTTCTAGGGAAACACAAAATCATGTCATGTTACGATATTATCGGACCTCTCATGTCGCATATTAATGATTTTTCCTCTAAGTTTTCGATTCTGATCCAATTTAATGTTTTTGGCAGAGATGGCTCATGTGGCATAAATCTATTATGCTCAGGACTTTTTAAAAACGATTTTTACCGTTTTATGGAGAAATTTTTAGCTGTTTTTGTCTTGGAATAAACAATGTATATAGACCGGCGAAATAAGCCGATTTATATATCCCCGACGGCTTTTGTTCCTTTCTCCGTCGGGGGAAATATCGCTCCTGCGGTCAAGCCGGGACTCATAACCCCGGTATCGCGGTTCAACTCCGCGTGGAGCGGACAGGTCTTACGGTGCAAATGGTGTGAGCAGCCATTTGTGGGCATTTGTTTTTCTTTTTCTATTTCTCCTTACGCGGCGGATTTCCTCCGATGTCCGCCGTGCGGGACCGTACGCCAACGGTAAGCAGCCACGGAAAATGGTGTGGCAGACGCGGGTTCAATTCCCGCCGGTCCCTTCCCCTCACGGGGTTTGCTGTTTTGCCTGAAGGAACGCGAACACGGCTTTGAGATCGGGTTCGTCGAGCTTCTTCAAAAGGTCGGTTGCCGCGTCCCGCAGCTGGTCAAGTTCGCTCTGCGGGATCGGTTCCCCGATCACCGGCGCAGGATCGTCGGTTTCGTCGGTGAGATAGGCGTAGGAAGTGTTCAGCAGTTCCGCGACTTTTGCAATCCGATCTTCAGACATAGTGTTTTTACCTCTCTCTACGTCGTTAAAATAGCCTTTGGCTACGCCGAGTTGGGAGCAAAGATATCCTTGTTTGATACCTTTGGTTTTGCACATATCCTTGATCTTGTTGATATTAACCATAATTAAACCTCACCGTTTGTGAAAATGGTAAAACCCGCACTTTTGTGCGGAAAGTTGTTGACACCCGCACAAAAGTGCGGTATAATAATGACGTGAGATGAACAGCAGGACAGCGGAACATCTGACAGTGACATGTGATTCGGTCATTCATAACACTCCTTCAAATTTAACCGGTATTGCGAGTGCCGGTTAAGTTTGGGAAATTTACCGGAATAAATTATTCCAGAAAGGAGGCATACAAACATAGCCGGACGGGTTCAATCGAAAACCGCAGTCCGAGCTGATGTCTGGTATATCTTTTAATGACACCATGATTATAACAGACATTGTCGAAAAAGTCAATAGGCACCCGTACTTTTTTAAGGGAAGAAAGGAGAAATCTACATTTTTTATGGATAGCAGATACCGAATTTTAGAAAGACTGGCATCTTTACACAAAACGAGCCGCGCAGTAATCCGCGAGCTTGAAAACTGGGGCATCAAAACAACGCCGAGCCAGTTCAGCGATGCGGTCAAGGGAATCATCCGATACCAGAAGGCCGACGACATCTGCGAAACGGCGGACAAGATCATCACGAAATGGGAGGCGGAGAGATAAATGCCGAAAAGACTTGATCTTACCGACGAAGAACGCAAGGTGCGATTTCAAGAACAAAAAAACAGGTGGAGAAAAGAAACCCCAGACAAGGCGAAGGCTGCAACCAAAAAATGGAAAGAAGAGCATCCCGAAAAAATCAAACTCTATAACGCGAAACGGCGTGAAAAGAGACATGAAAATAGCGTTACGCAAAAAAGAAAAAACAGAAGTATCGACGAGAATATTCAAAACCTTAGAAAACAGCGCATGAGCGAAATACACCGTGAATGGCAAAAGAAAAACAAAGATCATGTCAACGCATATCATCGTATATGGCGTGAGAAAAACCGCGAACGCATAAACGCACAGCAGAGAGAACGGTACAGACAGAAGAAAGCCATGAGCGAAAGCGGGACGGAGGCGGAACAGGGATGAACAACCGCTTCAACCCTCTGGCGTGGACACTAGGGTTTGTGCTGGCGTTAGCGGTATACATCCTCGTCCGACTCTCAAACATGGGAATGATTTAAACTAAAAGCCACCGAATCAGAAGCTCACCAACAATCGTAACGGCAACACCGCAAACAAAACCGGAAATAAAGTTGGTGAAGACCTGCTTCCAGAACTTGATGCGGTTCAGCTTCTTGTTCACGAAGTAAGCGTTCCCTTCCGGCGTAAGTTCAACGGTACCGCCGCCGGACAGCGAAGAGGCGGACAGCC
>JAZOAA010000211.1:0-13726 GCA_045595265.1 Eubacteriales bacterium | reverse complement strand
TAAAATATCCGATGCCACTATGGCTCTCTACGACAAGGGAATCACCTGCGTTACGATAGACGAGGTACGTGAGGTGGCAAACGAATACACCGTTTGTCCGTACGAGCTTGAGCTGTTTTATGCCGAGCTTTGCGACGTGGTCATATGCGACTTTAACTATCTTTTCGACCCTGCGGTTTACATCAAGCGCTTTTTCACCGCGGGCGGAGATTATGCTTTTCTTATCGACGAGGCGCACAACCTCGGCGAGCGCGCAAGGGAGATGTTCTCGGCAGAAATATCATCTGACGATATAGGCGAGCTTGCCGAATGTGAGCTTCTCGGACATTTCTCGGTTATAAAGAAGCTCTCGGCAAGTGCAAAAGCAGTGTTTGAAAACTCGCTTTTACCTCTCGTTAAGGACGAAATCAGACAGACGAAGGACGGAGTGAGCGTGGGGGCGGTGTCGCTTTCAGAAGTACCGACAAGGCTGTATTCTCTCTTTGATGAGTTAATTACGGTTATCGACGAGGAGATGCGTTCTTGCCTTTCGGCAAAGGACGAAGAGCGTGACGACAGGCTCTTCGCAATCAGGGCGTACAGTAAAAAAATAAAGAAATTTGCCGACACTCTGACGCGCTTTGACGACTCTTACAAGCTTTTTGTTTTTTATAACGACGGCAAAATACTCGCAAAGCTATATTGCCTTGACACAGCTCCGCATATAAGGCGCCGTCTTTCGCTCGGCAAGGGGGCTGTGCTATTCTCGGCAACGCTCTCGCCTTTAGGATATTACAGGGCAACGCTCGGCGGCGAGAGATACGACGATACGCTGGAGGTAAATTCGCCCTTCTCGCCCGAGCAGCTTTCCGTGACCATAATGGACAGGATAAGCACCAGATATTCCGAGCGCGGCGACACCCTTAATGCCATAGTACGCACGGTTGCGGCGACAGTTTCGGCAAAGCGCGGAAATTATATGGTCTTTTCCCCGTCATTTGAGTATTGCGAGGCGCTCTCGCGCGCATTTAGTGCAAAATATCCGAAAATCAAGACCCTCACGCAAAGGAAAAATATGACTCTGGAGGAAAAGCGCGACTTCATAGACGCCTTTAAGGAGGAGGACGAGTCGTACCTTATCGGCTTTTGCGTTATGGGCGGTATATATGCCGAGGGTATAGACCTTGTCGGTGACTCGCTTATCGGCGCTGTCATCGTGGGAATAGGTATGCCGAGCCTTTCATACGAGCGCGAGGCAATCGCCGCGTACTATGAAGAAAAGTACGAGGAGGGCAAGCAGTTTGCCTACATCTATCCCGGAATGAACAGAGTCTTTCAGGCGGCGGGCAGAGTTATCCGAACAGAGACGGATAGGGGCGTTATCGTCCTTATAGACGACCGCTTCGACGACCCGATATATAAAAAAAGCCTGCCCGGTCTTTGGCAGGGGGTAAAATTTATCGACGACCCGAAAACGCTGAAGGATATCCTCGTAAAATTCTGGAATGAAGACGCAAAAGCATAGATGATTAAATAAAAAAACGCAGAGGTGCTTTCGTGCATCTCTGCAATTTTTTATATACCGAGAAGGGCTTTCGCATTCTCGGAGAAAATCTTTTCCTTCAAGGAAGAGGCGATAGGCGCGTTCTTGATAAATTCGACTTCCTCTTTCGGCTCTGTCCAAGGGGTATCAGTACCGAAAAGAATACGCGAGGGGTCATGCTCGTTTAATATTTTTATCAGATTGTCATATTCGCCCTCTCTGATTGAGGAAAGCGAGGTATCTATATATATTCCGGTTCCGACAAGGTGACGCAGCACACCCTCCGACTGCTTGAAGCCTCCCATGTGCGCGCAGATAAGCTTAAGTCCCCTATGCGCGTCTATCACCGAGCGAATCATCTCGGGCGTTGCGTGAACCTTATCGGGAGAAACCGGGTCGTAGCCCGTATGCGCAACGCAGAACATACCTCTCTCTTCAAGAAGAGAGAAAATCTTATCGTACCTCTTATCCGTAAGCTCTATTCTGACGTAATCGGGGTGGAGCTTCACACCATTAATGCCCGATGCGAGAAGTCTGTCAAGCTGCTCTTCTATATGCTCGCTGTCGGGGTGGACCGAGCCGAGAGAAATGAAAAACGGGTCGGATAGGAGCGATATAGCAAAGGAATTAACCTTCTCCTCCTGCCTTGCGTTCGTGGCTATATTACATACGGCAGCTCTGTCTATTCCCGCAGAGCGAAGAAGCCTTTTTGCGCCCTCTGCCGTGCCGTCGGTGTGGGCGGATATACCCGCACCCGCGCAGTTCTTCTTTAGTGACTCCATGGCCTTCGGAGCAAGAGTGTCGGGAAAGCTATGTGTATGAAAATCTATTATCATAAGAAACTCCAATCTGCCGCAAATGCAATAATATGTAAACTTTAATTTACTTATAAAGATAAAATCCTTTACCTTTAATTCTCTGCGACTCGGCAAATACTATAAATGCGCCCTCGTCAATATCTAGTATTTTTTGCTGGAAGAGAGCCGTTTCAGACTCCTTAAGAGCGCAGAAGAGAAACTTCTTTTCGGTATTCGTATACGCTCCGACGGCATCTATAAGGGTGACGCCTCTGGGAGAGGTAGTAACCAAAAGATGCGCTATCTCATCGCCCTTATCGGTTATTACGAACGCAATCTTTGAAACGTTTAGCCAATCTATCACCATATCGACGGAGAAGCTCGATATAAACAGGGTTATGATACCGAAGAAGGTAAGCTCAAGATTTTTGAAAACGATAAGTGAGATAAGAATAATAAGTCCGTCGATGAACAAAAGAAGCTTGCCTATCGGGATAGTCTTGAATTTATGCTGAACGAGTCTGCCGAGAATATCCGTTCCACCGGTTGATGCCCCTGCGGCAAAGCTTGTGCCTATGCCGATGCCGTAAAGCGCACCGCCGAGAAGTGTCGGTATCATAAGGTTGTCCGCATAGTACGGAAACATGGAAAAGAGCTGGGTAAACAAGGACAAAAGCGATACGCCGAGCAGCGTCTTTACTACAAAATCTTTGCCCAGCACCCATGCGCTGATAAGCAAGAACAGAAGATTTATAAGAAAGAAGCTGACACCCGTGGGTGCTGAGAAGGAATGGAAAAGCAGCGTGGAAATACCCGAAACTCCGCCGCCTACGATTTTATTCGGTGTTAAGAAAACGCCTATCGCAAAGCCCGTCATTGCCGTTCCGAAAACGGTCATAAAAATCGCCTTAAGGTCAAATTTAGCCTTCATTAATTATTATCTCCGAATATAAAACTTAATTAGCATTACAAATATTAACATATTTACTTTATTTTGTCAAGTGAAATCCTTCAATATCATATGTTGCATTTTTTGAATATACAAATTTTTTTCAACCTATTGACAACGCTTTTATGATATGGTATAATTTCATATGTAAATATTCTACGGAGGATATAGTAATGAAGCATATCAAGACTATTGAGACAAAGAACCTTTGCGAGAGCGCTAAGAATGGCGGATGCGGCGAGTGCCAGACCTCCTGCCAGTCTGCTTGCAAGACCAGCTGCGGTATTGCAAACCAGCAGTGCGAGAGCAACAAGTAAGCGATTTTTTCGCATATAAGAGGGTCTGTCATATTTGGTAAGACCGAAAAAGACCGAAAAATATTAAAGAACCGTCTAAAATGCGATGAAACCGTAAATTAGACAGTTTAAGGTAGAAATCCTGCGGATTTCTTGGATTTAATGGTCTTTTTCTACCGCCGTTTCCTTCCTCTCGACGTATGTATATACGCCTTCGGGGCGGAGAACGTCGCTTCTTCCTCAAATCTGACTATCCCCTTCATCAAACGTTAAGGGGCTGCCTCAAATGTAAAATTTGAGGCAGCCCCTTTTAATTGAAGAGAGGAATATAAAAATGATACATCAATATAAGCTTTACGGATACAATATCGTCCTTGACGTATTCACCGGCTCGCTGCACGTGGTTGACGACATAGCATACGATATAATCGAGCTGTATGAAGAAAAGGAGAGAGAGGAAATAATCTCTCTTATGACCGAAAAATATAAGGATACCGAGGGTGTTTCGGTGTCCGATATTGAAGAATGTTACGCGCAGGTTGAGGAGCTTGTTAAGGACGGTAGGCTTTATTCTAGAAACGGATTTGAGCAGATGGCGGGCAAGCTTAAGGAAAAGACGAGCGGTGTCGTTAAGGCGCTGTGCTTACATATTGCCCACACCTGCAACCTTAACTGCTCATACTGCTTTGCAAGTCAGGGTAAATACAGCGGTGAGCGAGCCGTTATGAGCCTTGAGGTCGGTAAGAGGGCGCTTGATTTCCTTATCGAAAACTCGGGAACGAGGCGCAATCTTGAGGTCGATTTCTTCGGCGGTGAGCCTCTTATGAACTTCGAGGTAGTTAAGGAGCTTGTCGCATACGCAAGGTCGATAGAAGGAAAATATAATAAAAACTTCCGCTTTACCCTAACGACGAACGGTGTGCTTATCGACGACGACGTTATCGACTTTGCTAACCGCGAGTGCGTGAACGTGGTATTAAGCCTTGACGGAAGGCGCGAAATTCACGACCGCTTCAGAGTGGACTATGCCGGAAACGGCAGCTTTGATAAAATAGTTCCAAAGTTCCAAAGGCTCGTAAAAGAGCGCGGCGGAAAGAATTACTATATGCGCGGAACCTTCACTCACGCAAATCCCGACTTCCTTAAGGATATCGAGGTAATGCTCGAGCTTGGGTTCAGAGAGCTTAGCATGGAGCCTGTGGTTTGCGCTCCCGGCGACCCGGCGGAGCTTACCGCTAAGGATATGGAAATCGTCAAGGACCAGTACGAGAAGCTTGGCGAGCTGATGCTAAAGAAGCACAAGGAGGGCGATCCCTTCACCTTCTACCACTATATGATAGACCTAAAGGGCGGCCCTTGTATTTATAAGAGAATTTCGGGCTGCGGCTCTGGCACGGAATACATGGCGGTAACGCCTTGGGGCGACCTTTACCCCTGCCACCAGTTCGTAGGCGAAGAGAAATACAAGCTCGGAAATATATACGACGGTGTAACCAACCGCGAGGCACAGGAAGAGTTTGCCTCCTGCAACCTGTATGCAAGAGAAGAGTGCCGCGACTGTTGGGCAAGTCTTTACTGCTCGGGCGGCTGCGCCGCAAACGCATACCACTCGACAGGCTCTGTTAAGGGTGTATACAAGGCCGGCTGCGAGCTGTTCAAGAAGAGAATGGAATGTGCGATTGCTCTCGAAGTAGCAAAGCAGCTCGACTGATATGAAAACTCCGATATACGACTTTCTCGAAAGCTATGCCGAAAAGCGCGCCGTCAGGCTTCATATGCCGCGGCATAAGGGTGCTTTTTGCAAGAATGTAAATAATAGTAGTCTTTTTTTGGCATATAATTTTGATATAACAGAGATTTCCGGTGCGGATAGCCTCTATGAAGCAGACGGAATTATAAAGGAAAGCGAGAAATTAAGCTCTACTCTCTTCGGCGCTGACACCTTCTACTCGACCGAAGGCTCTTCACTCTCGATAAGGACGATGCTCTATCTTGTGGCGCTTTACGCAATAGAGCGCGGTGAGAGACCGAGTGTTCTTGCGGCAAGGAACGTGCATAAATCGTTTGTCAGTGCGCTGACCCTCCTCGATATTGACGTCAGGTGGCTCTATGGCGAGGGTGAATACCTCTCGTGCAGGGTAGACCCCGAGAGCCTTGAGCGAGCGCTCACGGAGAGTGAAAGCAAGCCCTCTGCCGTGTATCTGACAAGCCCCGATTACCTCGGAAACACCCAGGATATCAAGGCTCTTTCCGAGATTTGCCATAAGCACGGGGTTCTGCTTCTCGTTGACAATGCGCACGGTGCGTATCTTAAATTTCTGAAATCCTCACGCCACCCGATAGACCTCGGTGCTGATATGTGTGCCGACTCGGCGCATAAGACTCTGCCTGTGCTGACGGGCGGTGCTTACCTGCATCTGTCGCGCAGCCTTCCCCCGTTTTTCAAAGAAAACGCGAAATCCTGCATGGCTATGTTCGCATCAACGAGTCCCTCGTATCTGATACTTGCATCTCTCGACCTTGTGAACGCCCACCTGCCCGATTTTTCTTCATTTGAAAAAAATATGGCTGTATGCAAGGAGCGCATCGAGTCGCTCGGCTACACGCTTATCAGTGACGAGCCTGCGAAAATTACAATATGCGCAAAAAAATACGGCTACCTCGGCACTTGTCTTGCAAAGGAGCTGTCAGAGCAAAACGTTGAGTGCGAGTTTGCCGACCCCGACTTTGTGGTGCTGATGCTCTCGCCGATGAACACCGAAGAGGATATCACAGGACTTCTCCTAGCGCTTGCGAGTATTCCGAAAAGAGAAGAAATAAAGCTCTCGCCCCCAAGACTCACCGTACCGAAAGCCGTGATGTCACCAAGGGCGGCGGCATTTTCGCCAACAGTTACCGCAAGCGTCGATGACTCTGTCGGGCGCGTAGTGTCGGCAGTTACTGTCGGCTGTCCTCCCGCTGTGCCGATACTCGTATCGGGCGAGGCTGTGACAGAGGAAGCTATCGAGGTATTCAAGTACTACGGAATTGAAAAAATCAATCTGGTAAAATAAGAAAACAACCTGCTTTTTCATCACGAAGGCAGGTTGTTTTTTTGCTAAGGGGTTAGCCGTAAGAGAGTCGAACTAACAAGTCTTACGGCTATCCCTTTGTATATTCAAATATCTTGACAGCGCCGAGCGCAGTAGCGCACTCTGTCCTCTCGTCCTCTACGGTGATGACCTGCATATCGGTCCTATTGCGTATAATATGCGCAAGGCTCTCGCGCAGCTGTGCTTTACCGCCTATAACGGCACGGCTGACGCCCGTTTTTTCAAGCTCGACGACCTCCGCACTCATAATCGCGCCAAGGAAAAAGCTGTAACACTCGGCGTCGCTTTTAGAGAATAGGTTCTTTAGTATCCTGACCTTAAAGAGCGCAGTGTTAAGTCCCCGCTCTCTTGCCAAGTCGTAGCCCGAGAGAATACTCTCGCGGTCAAAATCCGAAAGGTCAAGCCTTACCGAGCCTTTAAGAATGGTGTTTTCCGCAATGGCGGCTATCATCTCACCCGTCAAGAGCGTTTTTATCTCGCTTATTCTTCCTAACTTGTCTAAAAGAATATGCTTTGTGTGCGAGCCGGGCAATATATAAACGGCATCTCCCTCGCCCTCTGATATAAGTCCGACGATTTCAGCCTCCTCGCCGCGCATCATATCGGCACTCATAGGGTCAGTCGGTGCAGTCTTAACTCCCGGGATAAAATAGCAGTCAAGAGAGCCGAACATTCCCGTTTTTTTCTGTATTCCGTTATGAAGCTCCTCTATTCCGACAGGAGCTACAAGATGAGTAAGCGGGCAAAGCCCGTACTCGCAGGTAATCATTCCCGAGGCGATAACTGCTGTAATATCGTCGCGTTTTATGCCTTTTTGTAAAGTTATGTTGTCAATTTCTTTAGTTATCGCATCTTTTAAGGCATCAGAGCCGCCCATGCAGTCACGTGCGCCAAGAGATATTTTTTTACTTTGTATAACGCGTCCGTCCTCGACAAGATGCACTCTGGTATTCGTAGTTCCGCCGTCAATGGTTATGTAATATTTCATTTTTTCTCTACTCCGAGCGCATTTACGTATTTTCTTGCAAGGTCGGTTATTTTTTCAAAATCGCCCGCATTAATAAGAGCCTTGTCGGTAATATTCGAGCCTATACCGAAGCCGCATACACCCGCCATCATATACTCAGCCATATTTTTATCGTGGATACCGCCAACAGCGAGAAGCTTAACGTGCGAGAGGGGTGCTTTTACCGCCTTGACGTACTCTGCGCCGAGGGAAGAAATTGGGAAAAGCTTGACGAAATCCGCGCCAGCCGTGTGCGCCCTCATAATCTCGGTGGGTGTGAGCGCTCCGGGCATGGAAACGAGCGAAAGCTCTCTCGTTCTTTTTATCACCCTTTCGTTAGTGTCGGGCGAAATTATAAATTTTCCTCCCGCCTCTTTAACAAGCTCCACCTGCTTTTCGGTAAGGACTGTACCCGCGCCGACGTGGAGTCTGTCACCGAAATGGTCTACGAGCATTTTTATATTATCGCGCGTCGCCTCGTCAGAGGTGCTGCCGTCTGCCGAAAATGTTATCTCAAGCAGTCTGATGCCGCCCTCATACATAGCCTGTGCAAGAGGTATGAGCTTATCCTGTGCGACGCCTCTTACGATTACTATTATCTTGTTTTCTAAAACCGAGTTTATTATTTTGTCACGCATAAAAAATCTCCTTATCAACCGAGCAAAAAGTCAAATATCAGCATCACTGAAAAGCCGACTAAAATAGCATAGGTCGAGCCTCGCTCCGAGCCGTGCGCGTGTGTTTCGGGAATCATCTCGTCGCTGATGACGTACAGCATCGTTCCGCCCGCAAAAGCAAGCGCAAAGGGCAAAACCGCCGTCGAAACCGTAACCGCGAAATATCCGACGAACGTGCCGACAACCTCGACAAGCCCCGTCATCATAGCGATAAGGAGCGTTCTGCCCCTCTTCATTCCGGCGGCAAGCATGGGCGCTATTATCACCATGCCCTCGGGTATATTCTGGAGCGCGATACCGCCCGCAACGGTAAGAGCTGCGGCAGAGTCCCCGGTACCGAAGCTGACGCCTGCGGCAATTCCCTCGGGAAGATTGTGTATCGCTATCGCGATAACGAAGAGGAGCACCTTGTTTAATTTTTCGGTCTTGTCGGGGTGCAGCTCCTGGTCAACACCCGTCATCTTGTGCAGATGGGGTGTAATTTTATCTATTAAATTAAGGCATAGAGCGCCAACGAATATTCCCGCAACGGTTATAATTATTCCGAAATCTCCGCCGTATTCAAGCGACGGAAGAACGAGTCCTATGACCGCCGCCGCAAGCATTACGCCTGCCGCGAAGGCGAGAATTATATCGTTAAATCTATGAGATGGCTTTTTAATTAAAAAGCCGAGCAAAGCGCCGATAACGGTAGCACCGCCGACGCCTAAAGCTGTCAAAATTACTATATCCATATCACTCCTACTGTTAAAAAACATCCTCATCCACCGGCAAAGCCGGTCCCCCTTCCCCTATCTTGGGGAAGGCTTAAGCTCCGCCGACGCCTAGAGCCGTTAAAATTACTATATCCATTTTAGCAAAGCTCGCCTGCAAGGGCGGCGATTTCCTCTTTATTTTTTTCGCTCACGGCAGAGAGAACAGTCACGGTCGTATCGGTAAAGGTGATGCCCTTCGATTCTTCAAGCATTTTGCGGATAACCTTCGCCGCCATGGGCGCCCAGCTGCCGTTCTCGATAATTCCGACGGTTCTGTTTTTATATCCTCGCTCCTTAAGCTCGTTTATAAACACGCGCATGAAGGGGAAAAGCTCACCGTTGTAGGTCGTTGTTGCCAAAACGAGCTTGCCGTATCTGAACGCGTCCTCGACAGCCTCTGCCATATCGCATCTTGCGAGGTCATTAAGGGCTACCTTACAGCCGCGCGCTGAAAGCTCGTCGCAAAGCAGCTCTGCCGCCACCTTCGTATTTCCGTAAACAGAGGTATAGGCAATCACCACGCCCTCCGTCTCAACGCCGTAGCTCGACCAGGTCTTATAGAGGTCTATATAGTATCCGAGATTTTCCGAAAGAACGGGGCCGTGAAGAGGGCAAATAATAGAAATATCAAGCCCCGCCGCCTTTTCAAGCAGCTTTGCCGCCTGTGTGCCGTACTTTCCGACAATGCCGAAGTAATAGCGCCTAGCCTCGCACGCCCAATCCTCCTCCACGTCAAGAGCGCCAAACTTGCCGAATGCGTCAGCGGAGAAAAGCACCTTATCATAAGAATCGTAGGTCACGATAACCTCGGGCCAATGCACCATGGGCGCTGTGACGAAGGTAAGGGTGTGCTTGCCGAGCGAGAGAGTGTCGCCATCCTTGACAACTATCCTTCTGTCCTCGTACTCCGTGCCGAAGAACTGACGTATCATAACAAAAGCCTTCGCCGATGCTACGATAACCGCCTCCTTATACTTATTCATAAAGGTTGCGATATTTGCCGAGTGGTCAGGCTCCATGTGCTGAACGATAAGGTAGTCGGGCGCCCTGCCGTCAAGCACTGCCGAAAGCTTGTCCCCCCACTCGTCGCCAAAGTCCTTGTCAACCGTGTCCATAACGGCGCATTTCTCGTCAAGTATCACGTATGAGTTGTACGCTATGCCGTTGGGTATCTCGTACTGTCCCTCAAAGAGATCCTTTGCGTGATCGTTTACGCCTATATATTTAATATCGTTTGTAATATTCATTTTGTTCTCCTGCGAATTTTAATATAATAATTATAGCACATATTTTTTAATTTTTCTATACTTTTTAATATTTTATATTAATTTGGGAAAATAGTATAACAAAATCAGGAATTTGAAATCAAGTCAACCTTCGCCTTGAGGGTCGCGAAGCGGCACAAGAAAGCCTTCACCTTGAGGGGAAGGCTTGAAATCGTTATTTCGAGCGGAAGAGGCTTTCTGCGGATAAGGTGGTTTATAGAAAAATCGCACGGTTTCCCGTGCGATTTTCGTGTTTTTTCATTGTTTTGTTATAGTTTTGGATTATTCAGCTATCTTTCTGAATACAACGTTATCTATTGCTACGTAAACGTTGATGGCATGGCTGGACTTGCCGTTAATAGCTATGTATGCATTGGTTATCTCGGAAACGGACATTGCATTGCTCTCATCATAAGGAGATGTAGCTGTACCGGAAAGCTTATTTCCGTTGAGGTATGCGGTAACGAGAACCTCTGTTTCGCTCACGTACTCATACGTTACGCGAAGCTTGAACCACACGTTGCTCGCGTTTTGAAGAAGTGTCTGTCCGATTTGATTCTTCTGTGTACCCGCACTGTTTCTGTGATTAATAGCAAGGTTTGCAGTCGTGCTGTTTCTGAGAACTATGTTGAACGCCGCGTTTCCGTCTGCGTCACCAAGAACAAGGTTGAAGAATTCTATATTAGTACTAGACGTGCTCCAAAGAATACAGATGTCAGCCTCAAACTCTACAACCGTTGCGTTTTCCTCAGCTTCGATAGTTTCACCTATTTTAATAACAGTCTGCGTTGAATTATACTGGCTGTATGTATGTAGGCAGTTTGAGGTATTTGTAGTATTTTCTGTAAATACGCTAACTTCGTTTCTACCTACGCTATATGAGTTACTAAGACCTGATACTTTAGGAAGAGTATTGCTTACCGTAATATTGGAGGGAAGAGTACCGTCATCGAAATTCTCGGTGTAAAGCTCCTTCGCGGAAGCTGCGGTGAATGCTACGTTAGAGTCACCGACAGTATATGTTGCGCCATTTGCTACAACCTTACTTCCGTCGCTCCAATATTCAGCGCCTTCTGCATAAGGTGTAACGGTTTCATTTTTGAGATAGATACCGCTGTCGTATGTACCGTCAAGAGTACCGTTCTCGATAGTTACGTACTTATATGCGGTAGCGTATTCACCCTCGAATTTACCGTCGTCCTTAAGCATCTGCTGTATGGTTGCGCCGTAGGTGATGATGTTAGTGTAGAGGTCGGTGTCCTTCTTTGCGTTCATCTCGTGGCAGTACTCAACGATAGAGTATCTTTCAACATTACTCTTTACGTCACCGGCTACTGCCTGAACGTATATTTCTTGCTCAATTGCCTTGGCGGGAATGCCTTCGGTGAAGAATACAAGGCAATCGCCGTATGCGTTGATATTCTCGGTGTACGATACGGATGCGGTGTACGATACGGGTGCTGCGGGATTCTTCACAGGATCTTCCGCATAGACGTTAAGCTTTACGTCTTCGGTGACATTCTCTGCCTTAACGGCGAACATAATGGAGATGTTGCTGGTGTAGGAGAGGTTCTTGGAAACTATCTCAACCTTGGGAGTCTCGGTGGCTTCTTCTGCCGATACCGTAGTTGCCACAGCGCCTATAACGAGGAGCGCTACGGACAAAATAATAGTGAAAATTTTAAGTGCTTTTGTGTTTTTCATTTTAATTACCTTTCTTATTTTTGTTTTTTATTTTTGTCTTTTACGTCCATCCGTTAGACGTACTGTTGTTCCATCCTTCGTTTGAAGTCTGGTCGCTTGTGGTGATGAGGTCACGTAGGGAAATTTGCGCTATCTCGATTTTTGCATCAAGGTACGGTTCCTTCAGCTTTTCTTTTTCCATCTTGTTTCCTTTCTTTTTTTGTTTTTTGAAAGTGTGCGCTCTGTAAAGGAAAACGCGACAAAACGCACACTTTAGTTTACATTAAGTGGGTTTTTAGGTCCAACCGCCACTTGACGAAGAGGACTCGGGGTCGTTGTCAAACGGGTCGGTATCCGCTCTGTCACCCGGCTCTGTCGGAACGTCGGGAGTCACGGGAGGAGTGGGAGGTGTGGGAGTCGCAACCTCTGCTTTCGTGTAATCAATCTTGATATTATCAAAGTAGAAGGTCGCGCCGCGTCCGCTGTCAGTTTCAAGCACTAGCTCGGTAATATCGTCGGCATCAATTGCGCTTGTACCGAAGGGTGTGATTGATTTAGCCTTTTCGACAAGGACACCGTTTATATAGATTTTTCCGAGTATCTCGGTGTCAGAAATCTTGGTGTACTCGACACGGAGTCTGAAGTAATCGTCAATACCCTCGCTGACAAGCACCTCGCTGAAATCTCTGGTGCCTGCTGCCGTGATATCCTGTGCAAAGACGTTACCTGTTCCTGCCGACCAGCCCCATACTAGCTTGTAAGCCGTGTTGCCGTCCTTATCCTTTAAGTAAATATTCAAGACGTTGCTGCCGTCGGCATTGCTTATCTTGATATTGGATTCAAAGACTACGGTATTGGTCTCATCTGCATTTTCCGCCTTGCATTTCAGAGCTATGGAATCAACCGAGCTCTTCGGGCTGGTAAGACGGAGCGACTTTGTCACAATGCCGTCTCTCAAGTCCTCTGCGATATCGAGCGCCGCCTTATCGGTGGTGGTAACGGTCATCAGAGCGCCAAGGCCCTCTACCGTAACCTCCTCGAAGGTTATGCCGCCTGCGTCGGTGTCAGACGCGCCCGTGTCAACGTAGGCAAACTGCTCGTAGGTTAAGTTATCAAAGTAAATCTCCGCCTCGGTGTCGCTCTTTACCGCGAGCTTTGCAGAGTTAACGTTGCGCGCGGAGTGATAGGTGTTGTAGGGCGTGGTGGAGCTCATAAGCACGTTTTCACCTACAAGAACTCTGACGAGCGAGGTGCCGGTAGTTCCGTAGAACTCTATACGAACTCTGAACCACTTGCCAAGCTCGGCAATCTTAACAGCGCTCTCGGAGGTGCCTGCTGCGTTCTTTGCCTTAACGGTTACACCGTCAGCGCTCCACTCAAAGACAAGCCTTGCGGCAGTTGAGTTGAATTTA
The DNA here is from genome assembly GCA_045595265.1 of Eubacteriales bacterium. Taxonomy (GTDB): domain Bacteria; phylum Bacillota; class Clostridia; order Oscillospirales; family CAG-272; genus UBA1740. The sequence continues at coordinate 272 of JAZOAA010000211.1, read as the reverse complement.
GTAACGAACGTGTACTCAAAGCTGCCCGACTCGGAGTCTATCATCATATCACTCTCGAAGGCTACCGCGTTATACGCATTTGCCGCGGGTTTTGTAATAAAGAATTTAAGCGAGTCGGCAGCGCCCTTCGGGCTGATGAGTCCAAGTGCTCTATTCGGCTTTTCGCTGTCTGTTGCTCTGTTTATAATAGTGATGCTTCCCTTTTCGGAGAGATCGGAGGTCGAAACCTTACCGGGAATGTTATCCGCCTTACTCTGCTCAAAGGTGAGTGT
>JAZOAA010000210.1:0-9951 GCA_045595265.1 Eubacteriales bacterium | reverse complement strand
CCGTATGGGAATCGGTGTGTATTCTCCGGCACTAGACAAAAAAGGAAACAGCTTTGCTGGTAAAATGCTTTTGGAAAAACTCAGCAAAAAAATGAAGTTAAGTATTTTTTAAGGTAAGAGAATCATATTTACACTAAAATTACGAAAATCCAAGTCTTAGGGCTTGGATTTTTTCTTAAATACTTGCTAATATCTATTGACAATTAAGGTTTTTTGTAGTAAAATAATATATGATATATAACATATGTTATAAAGGAGAAAAATATGCCACCAAAAGTAAAAATTTCGAAGGAAGATATAGTAAAAACGGCAGTTGAACTTGTAAGAGGCAACGGGCAACAGTCGATAAATGCCAGAGCAATTGCCGCATCATTAAATTGTTCTACTCAGCCCATTTTTTCAAATTTTGATTCTATGGTTGAATTGCAAAAAGCAGTACTTGCCGATGCGTATAATGAGTATCTTAGCTTCTTGAAAAGCGAGGTTGAAAGCGGAAAATATCCGGAGTATAAGGCGTTTGGTATTGCTTATATCCGCTTTGCTAAAGAGGAAAAGGAGCTATTTAAGCTTTTGTTTATGCGCGACAGAACCGAAGAGGACATATCACCATCACTCGATTTTGAGGAGTGTGCTGAAATGATTATGAAATCAAACGGTGTAACGATTGAAACGGCGAGGCTTATGCATTTGGAAATGTGGACGTGTGTTCACGGCATAGCAACCATGCTCGTCACATCGTTTTTACCTATTGAGTGGGAGCTTGTTAGCGATGTGCTGACTGATGTGTACCAAGGAATACGTGCAAGGCACTTAACGGAGAAAAAATGATGAATGCGATTGAAATTATAGGGTTGACAAAGCGTTACAAGGATGTGACGGCGGTGGATAATTTGTCTTTGTCTATTAGAGAAGGCGAGCTGTTTTCGCTTTTAGGAGTTAATGGTGCGGGGAAAACAACGACCATAAAAATGCTTTCATGTCTTACAGAGCCGAGCGATGGGGAAGCATATTTGCTTGGAAAAAGCATCACCCGAGATACAACCGAGGTGAAATCGCTCATCGCGGTATCTCCGCAGGAAACCGCTGTTGCCACAGGACTCAGTGCTCGAGAAAACCTTAAGCTGATCTGCGGTGTACACGGCTTTACAAAGGAAAAGCAAAATGCTAAAATCAAAGAGCTTGCCGAGCTTCTTGGACTTAAAAACATTATTGATAGAAAAGCCGGAAAGCTCTCAGGTGGCTGGCAGCGGCGCCTTAGCATAGCTATGGCGCTTATCAGCGAGCCTAAAATACTCTTTCTTGACGAGCCAACGCTTGGTCTTGATGTTATTTCGAGGAGTGAGCTTTGGGAGATTATTCGCTCCTTGAAGGGCGAGATTACTATTGTTTTGACAACTCATTATATGGAGGAGGCAGAGGCGTTATCGGACCGCATAGCTATTATGCGCGACGGTAGACTGCTTATTTGCGATACTGCAGAAAAAATAAAGAAAGCGGCAGGAACGGAGAACTTTGAACAGGCGTTTGTCCGTATTGTAAAGGAGGGAGTGTAGTGAGAACAATTACGTTTGCCTGCAGAAATGCTAAGGAAATTATCCGAGACCCGCTCAATATCTGTTTTGGCTTGGGATTTCCGCTTGTTTTGATTTTGCTGTTAAGCGCCATACAGGCTAACGTGCCCGTACCGTTGTTTGAAATACAGCATCTTGCTCCGGGTATTGCGGTATTTGGTCTATCTTTTATGACTCTTTTTTCGGCTACGCTTATCGCAAGGGATAGGGGTACTTCTCTTCTTCAAAGATTATACACAACACCGCTAACTCCGATTGATTTTATACTCGGATACACCTTGCCAATAGTTCCTTTTGCTGTAGCGCAAAGCACCGTTTGCTATGCTGTCGCTGTTGTGCTGGGACTTGATATTACGGTTAACATTCTGTTTGCTGTCATTTTTATCACACCAATCTCAGTCCTTTTTATTGCTCTTGGATTGCTTTTTGGAAGCATCCTTAATGATAAACAGGTGGGAGGCGTGTGCGGAGCATTGCTTACAAACCTTTGCGCGTGGCTGTCGGGGGTGTGGTTTGATCTTGAGCTTGTAGGTGGGGCGTTTAAGAAAATAGCGCATGCGCTCCCGTTTGTTCACGCGGTAGAAATGGAGCGTGCTATTCTAGCCGGAAACTTCGCCGAGATATTTCCTCATCTGTGGTGGGTGCTGGGGTATACATGCTTGGTTTTTGCGGTTGCAGCATTGTTGTTCTTACGCCAAATGAAAAAACAGTGATAGAAAAAAGAAGGGAAAAGTGCTTAAATAAGCAAACAAATATTTGCAAAATGGTTACAAAACAGGAAATTTTTGACGCTCTTTGTGATATGGGAGCACCTAAAGATAAGGTTGTTATTTTTCACTCATCATTACGATCGGTAGGAGAAATCTACGGAGGCGCGAAAGCGTTTCTAGATGCTTTGATAGAATATTTTACAGCCGACGGAGGACTTCTTTGTATTCCGACTCACACTTGGGATAATTTGGGCCGTGACGTTCCTACGCTGGATATGAGCAGCTCTCACAGCTGTCTAGGTGTACTTTCCCGCGTTGCTGCCGAGGATAAAAGAGGTGTGCGCTCGCTTAACCCGTCACATTCAATGGTCGTTTTCGGTGAGCGAGAAAAAGCACTTGAGTTTATAAAAGACGATGCTTATATCGATACCCCGACCTCGCCCGACAGCTGTTACGGCAAGCTTTACAAGCTTTCGGGATATGTTTTCCTGTGCGGTGTCTCGCATAATAAAAACACTTATTTGCATACTGTTGAAGAAATATTGGAAATCAAAAACCGCATGGATACGAATTATATGAATTTAAGCGTGAGGAATACGGACGGCAAAATTTCAGAGAGACGGATGCGTCTTTTCAAATGCAGCTTTACCGATGACGTTTCATTTAGATTTCATAAGTATGAAACCGCGTTCAGATATCACCGATGTATCAAGGACGGATATATAGGAAACGCACCGTGTCAGCTATGTTCCGCAGTCGGTATGAAAGAAGTAATGGAGCTTATCATGCAACGAAGCGGAGATTGTGATCCGCTTGCTGACGAAGAGCCTCTCGACCCGAGACTTTATGCCAAATAAACACAAAATGTAAATTATAATTGTCATTTTTGGTAATAATTCTTGCGTTTTCGTCTTGAAAATAACATTCTTTAGTAGAAAAAATAACTAATTTATAAAGATTCTCAAAATTGCCGACACACTTTTTGTCGAAAAGAAAACCGGTCTAGGAAATCTTTTTCTATTGACAAAAAAACACGTTTATGATATCATATATGTATACTGATTTATTATTACATAAGGAGTTGCTTTATGAAATTCAAAGCTTCTAATTTTTTGCGCTCGTGTATCGCTGCCGCGCTTGCGATATGCTTGCTAGCGCCGATTTTTTCACCCGTTGCAGCTATTGCCGCAGGCGCATCGGCTGTTCCGAGCCTTAATTACTTGGCTATCGGCAGCGGCGTATCTTACGAAGGGGAGTCGGAGTATCCCGAGCTGGTCGGCGACGGTCTTGATGCCGATTCGGTCTCTCTTCAAACGCTTGGCGTCCCCGGTATGCGTATAGAGGAGCTTCATCTTTTGCTTGATGATTATTACGGTGGAGATTCCTATACCGAAAAGATTTTCGGATCTATGAACGAAGAGGAGCTGTGGGCTCTTAAACGGGAGCTTCGCGATGCTGTCAAGAAGGCGGACGTTATAACCATTGACGTTGGTGAGGCATCGTTTTCAGATTACGCGATAGCGCACGTTTTCGAAGGGAAGTATGATGCCGATTACTCTGTTTTTGAAGAAAACATCTCGTACGGAATAGCCGAAATTAAAGATAGATTTTTTGAAGTATTTTCGAGCTACGTTTCCGATGCAGAGGGAGTAGATATCACCTCAATTGTTGACGGAATGCTTGACGCCATATTCTATTCTCTCGTCGGTTACTGCGCGAATCTTGATGAAGCGGTAAAGCACATCTACGAGCTTAATCCCGACGCACAGGTGGTTGTTATGAGCGTTCAGAATCCTCTCTACAACCTTGAGGCAACCGTTCCCGGAATGAACCTTAGTATGCCTTTAGGCATAGTATACGGCATAGTTGTTGACATGGCAAACGCTTATGCCTCCGGCCTTTGCCGTTACAATGACGATTACTTTTATTCCTATCTTGGTGAGGGCGCGGTAAGCACTCATCTTGATGATATCAAGGCATATAACGGCGACCCCTCATCCGTATCAGATGAGATTAAGGCCGCTTGCGATGCTGCCTTTGGACTGGATAAGCTTGCAAAAGAATCCTCTCTTTCTTATGACGCAGCATACGCATCGCTTCTTGATACAGCCATTACCGTTCTTAAGCTTGCTTCGATTCCTAACGTAGTTGACATTGCTTTGGCTATGGAATATACTGAAAGCAAGGCGACAGTTGATAAAATGATTGCTGATTGGTTGAAGGCTGCGGCACAGGATTCTTCTTTCGCGGTAGAGTCAACCTCCGAGTTCAGAGCGCTTGCGACTAACAAAGCGCTGCTTGCTATGCTTTCGTTTGGTATTCGTTCCGATATTGTGGGCGGAGTGCTTACCGAGCCGAATGCCGCAGGACACGCAGCTCTTTCTGCCGGCGTGCTTGACGCTATTAAAAACGGTATACACGGCGAAGAGGCTCTTAACGAAAAAATGAACGTTATCTATCCTACTCTTCTGGAGTTTATAGGCGAAGATGCTGACGTTGACGTTGAAGCCAGCCTTAAGCCTTACTTTGTAAAAGACAGAGATTCCGTATATATCGCTCTCGGTGACGTTTCAACCTCTCCCGCAAACAGTTACGCGAACAAGCTTGCGGCGGCGTGGGGCTTTACAGGCGATAAGTATCTTAATCTTGCCGACACGAATATGAACGTAGAAAGCGCCATACAGTATGTAAAGGATAATTACAAGACCATAAGAAAAGCCGACATCATCACGGTAAGCTTTACTAACATTGATGCATCTCGCGCTTTGATGAACGGTATCACCGGTAAGGCCAGCAACTGTGATTGGGCAAAATATCTTGGTGCAGAGGCCGCGGCTATGCTCGAGGCTGCGCTGAAGGATATAAGAGCAATGCTCATCAAAGAGGGCGTTGATGCTTCTATGGCGAAAATGATTCTCTCCGCGGTTGAAGGCTATGCATATTCTTATGCAAGCAGACTTTTAGGCTATCCCGAGCTTCTTGACGAAATTCGCAGAGTTGCTCCCGATGCTCTTATAATCGTTGTCGGAACGTATAATGAGCTTGCCGGCGCGGTTATCGAAATGGAAGGAACCGAGATTGCCATCGGTGACTACGTTCAGTATCTCGTTGACCTTGCAAACCTTGAAACTCTGTTTGAGGCCTGCATCGGCGAAAACATAGCCTACGTTGCTTCTCCTGAGGTGGAAATCGAGCGCGGAGCGTTCAAGAAGACCGACGTTATCAGCTTTGCCAGCGGATATCTTGTAGCGTCGCTTGACATTCTTAAGCTTGCTCCGTCCGAGAAGAGCCAAAACGATATAGCCGAATTGGTGAAGAAAACTCTCACAATCGTTCCTCCTCACGACTGTGTTTATGACAATGATTGTGACAAAAAGTGTAATATATGCATGGCAAAGCGCTCTACTCTCGGTCACGTTTACGATAATGCGTGTGATACCTCCTGTAACGAGTGCGGCAAGGTACGTCACGAGGTAGCGCATACGTACGTCAGCGCGTGTGATACAGACTGTAATGAGTGCGGTGCTACGAGAGCCGCTGAGTCTCACACCTTCGGCGAGTGGGAAAGGCTTGATGACAAAACCGAGAAGAGAGTTTGCACAGGCTGCGCTCTTACAGAAACCCGTCCTGCAGAGGCTGTCAAAGAAGGCTCTAACGTTGTGCTTATCGTAGCGATTTCTGCCGGTGCGGTAGTGGCTTTGGCAGGCGGCGGATTCGGCGTGCTTACCGTTATCGCAAAGAAAAAAGGTCTTAAGTCAGCACTTGCTCTTTTCAAAAAAACCTAAGCCGAATCTTGTAAAAAACAATGACAAAACGCTGAAAAACGGCTAAAAAATGTAACTTTTTGATTATCTGGGCTATCCCGAACGCAAAAATCGGGATAGCCTAACTTTTTTCTGTGTCAAGTGCATGGCGCACGACAAAAATGAACAAAAAGCGCTAAAAAGCCAAAAAAATCATCAAAATGTGCTTCTCCCTATTGACATTAAATAATATATATGTTAAAATATATTGAATATATCTGCTAATGGGATAACTATGCCTATTTGCGTTTGTTTAATCAGAATATCAACACTATAGCAATTCCCCGGCACACAGTGCAATGACAAAAAAGGAGTAAAACTATGGCAAGAATATCAGAAGAAAAAATTTGGATGAAGCATTTTCCCGAGGATGAGCGTAACCTCGAAATGCCGAGAATGAAAATCTACACCTACCTCAAGGACGTTAACAAAAACCGCCTTGATACCACGGCTCTTCATTATTACGGCAAAAACATCACGTACGGAGAGCTTATCCGCCGCATCGACGAGGTTGCTGACGCTTATGCAGCTCTCGGAGTAAGAGCGGGCGACACCGTTTCGCTTCTCTCTGCGTCCACTCCCGAGTCGATCATGACGGTTTACGCGCTTAATAAAATCGGTGCTATAACCAACGCTATCGACCCCAGACAGAACACCGAGTTTATTGAAAAGATGATAAAGGACTCCGGTTCGAGAATCCTTGTAACTATCAACCTTGCATGGCCCAAGGTTAAGAAGATAAAGGATTCTATCAAGCAGGATTACATAATTGTGCAGACCGCGGCAACCTCGCTTCCTGCTCATCTTAAGCTTGCAATGAACGTTGCAACCTATAAAGATAACCGTAAGATTGAGTATTCTAACGACGTCATTACTTGGAAGGAATTTATCAAGAAGGCGAAGGGCGGTACAGGCATCGAGGTTGACTATAAAGGAGACGCCACTGTTGCCATCGTCTACACCGGCGGAACTACCGGCTTTCCCAAGGGCGTTATGCTTACTAACGACTCGATTAACTCCGTTGCATTCAGCTTTAAGCACTGCGGAATAGTTTACGAGAAGGGTGACAGATTCCTTGGCATAATGCCTATCTTCTCTTCCTACGGTCTTGTTTGCGGTATTCATATGCCGCTTACTATGGAGATAGAGCTTGCTCTTATCCCCAAGTTCGTTCCCTCTGAGCTTGCAAACCATATTAAAAAATATAGACCTAACCACCTTATCTCCACTCCTGCATTCTATGAGATGATGATGGAGAAGCCCGTGCTTAAGGGCATGGACCTTGAGTTCCTTAAAACTCTCGGCTCTGGCGGTGATACGATGAACGAGGGTCTTGAGGCTAAGCTTGGCGAGTTTATGAAGGAGCATAATATGCGCTATCCTCTCTGCCAGGGCTACGGAATGAGCGAGCTTTCTGCTGCTGCTTCCTTCTGCGTAAACGACAGATACAGAAAGGGAAGCGTTGGCGTTCCCTGTCTTACCACGATAGTCAGCGTATTTGACCCCGAAACAGGCGAGGAGCTTGACTATAACCAGGAGGGCGAGATCTGCATGACCGGTCCCTCTATGATGAAGGGTTACTTCAACAACCCCGAGGAGACCGCACACGTTATGCGTCTGCATGACGACGGAAGGGTTTGGGTTCATTCCGGTGATATCGGATACATCGACGACGACGGCTTCATCTTCATCAAGGGCAGAGTGAAGAGAATGATTACCCGTCCCGACGGACACAAGGTATTCCCCGTTATAATCGAGAGTGCTATAAACGCGCTTCCCGCTGTTGTAAACTGCGTCGTTATCGGAGTTGACAACCGCGACGGTATTCAGGGTCAGTGGCCTCTTGCGATAGTTCAGTTTGCTGACGGAGTAGGCGATGTTGAAGAGGAGTGCCGAAAGATATTCCACCTCTGTGACCAGACTCTTGAGGAGAGAGGAAAGCCTGTCGGCGTGCTTGCAATCGACGAGATTCCTCTTACCGGCATGGGTAAAAACGATTACAGAGTTTTGGAAAAACAGTATAAGAAATACGACTACAAGTCAAAGAGCTGCGGAACAGTTTAATCCGCTAAAAACATTTTTTAATTCGCTTTATGCGTTGATATATTAATTAAATTCTGCATAAAAAACATTAATTTTTGAAAGGAAAAGAAAATGAAAAACACTAAAACCAGACTTGGTCGTTCATTCTTGGCGGCGCTTCTTGCGTTTCTTATGATCTTCGCAACTCTCGCGCCCACCGTTATGGCGGTGACTGCTGAGGAAGACTCGACTCGTTATTGGGACACTCTTGCCGACACAGACAAGACCCCCACAAAAAACAAGAAAGATACGATAAACTACGTTTCTCTCGGTGACTCTATGTCAAACGGCTATTGCCTTGATGACGTTTATGAGCACAACGGTTATCACAACTATGGCGTAGCTGCATACCCTAACCAGTTTGCAAGCTGGCTTGTGTCGGCAGGCTATGCAAATAATGTAAATCACTCCCAGCTCGCAATGTCGGGTATGAGAGTTGAGGACCTTCTCCTCGTTCTTACTGCCGATTACGGTGATGGATTTATGGCGAGCGAGCTTGCTCCTGAAAATCCTCTTCAGAAAGAATTCCTTGACGCAGTTGGTGCGAACCCTGACGCGGACGGCTATGACAAGGCTGATATGGATTGGAATGCTTCTCTTACGCTTAACGGTGTAACCAAGACCGTAGGAGAACATTTTAAGGAACTGTTCCTCGGTGCAGACTATTACAACTATAATTCTCAGGTAACTTCCCGTTACGACCATTACGGCAAGTGCTCTAACGAAAACCACACTAAGTGCTTTGCAGGCGGTACAACCGCAATAGCAAAGGAATATCAGGAAGCTGTTGCAAACGCCGATATTATCACCCTTGCTATCGGTAACGGCAACTTCGGCGTATTCCTCTTCCACAGAGCGCTTGAGCTTTCCGGCTTCATGTCGACGGGTGCTGATGTTAAGGAAGAATACAACGCACAGGCTGTTATTGACAGATGCAAGAATCCCGAGCTTAAGAAGGCTTTTGTAGCTCTTTATGCAGAGGTTGAGAAGCTCTTTGATCAGGAGGCGGGCGCTCTTGGTGAGTACGGACTTGCAGGCGAGTCTCTCGGCAACCTTAAGGAGCTCTTCCTTTATACTGCAATGAGCTATGTTGAGAGCTACGTTGCTCTCGTTGAGCGTATTGCAGAGCTCAATCCCGATGTTGAGATTGTAATGGTGGGTAACATGAACACTCACGCAGGTCTTGATTCTACCCTGAACGGTGCGCCTATTGAGATTGGTATGGGCGAGCTTGTTGGCGCAATGATAGAGCCTGCTAACGCTTTCCTCGCTCTTCTTCCTACATACCTTCAGAACAGTGATGCTGAAACCTACGGCGAAATGACCTTCTACTATGCGGCAGAGCCTGCAGTAGAGTGCGTTGTTGACGTTTATAAGGACAATATATATAGTGCTACCAACACAACTATACGTAAGAGATTTGTAACCAGCATCGTTGGCGATTACGGCGACGGCATGGTTTGGAATCTTGCAAGACCTTTGCTTGCAGGCCTTGGTTACAATCTTGTAACCGTTAGCTACAATGATATAGTTACGTTTGAAACCGCTCTTAAGCACGCGGAGGGCGAACATTCTCCTCTTTGTGCAGTTGGTTGCGACGCACTTGGAGTTGACGGCCTCGTTGCCTACATAGGCGCAGCTCTTGCAGATAGCGCAAAAATGAACAAGATGGTTTCTTGCGTAATCTACCTTGGCTTTGAGAGGGCTGTTCTTGCATCGTCTAATATAGATACGCTTGACCTCTCTGCGATTCTTATGCTCGTTACCGATCCTGCAGGTCTTGCA
>JAZOAA010000209.1:0-2227 GCA_045595265.1 Eubacteriales bacterium | reverse complement strand
TCTTTCTGTGAGCCAAGGAGTTGTGGGCTTGGATTGTCTTCCTAAGACCGCTTGGCCTCCGACTTCGATGGTGGGGATTTTGTCAGCATATCTCTCTGCTATTTCCGAATATCTTCGCTCAAGCTCGCGTTTTACAACCTCGGTGCTCTCGCCTTTAAGCCATGTGGGAAACCATTGCTCGTACGCAAGTGCGTGCTCTCTCGGCTCAATGCCGTGCTTCTCGCAAAATTCTATACAGAGATCTGTCGGAGGGCGCCTATATATCTTCGGGCTGCCTTTTTCATACCTTTGTTTACCCTTTTCGGGCTCCAGGTCGCGCCAATAAAAAGGCAAAGTTGCCATGTTGAAAAGCTCGGCAAAGCACTTTTTGTACTTCTCGTTCTTTTCATCACTCTCAAGCTCGTCAAGCATGAAGAGATTTGTTCCGAAGCGAAATTCGTGACTCTTCTGGTTGATTTTTATCTTTACGTTTTTTAAGAGATTTCCATTTTTGTCTTTTAGTGTGATTTTCCCGTCACCCTTTCGGTGCTTTTCAATGCCCTCAGAAGTAGTTTTTTCGTAAAAATCCTTTTGACTTTCAAAAAGCTCGTATACCTTGCCAGCTTCGCTCATTTTCAATCTCCTTTATGGCTTTTTACTTTATTTTAGCACAAGAGAGCGTATATGAACACCTGAAAAACGGTATAGATGGTTGACTTTTCGAAACAAATATGCTAAAATAAGCTTGAAAGAGAGGAAAAAATCGTGTTTTTCGAAAGAGAATTTTTGAACTTTAATATACTTGATGTTTTAAGATTGAGCCAAGGAAATATTGATTCATTCAATAAGGGAAGAAGATTTAATGCAATATCCTTCCGCTTTCGCTCGGATACGGTGCTTAAAACAGAGCATGAGGAGCACAGAGTTTTTGACAATTACGTGTCGGTAGTCCCGGCAGGGCTTGATTACAGACGAATTTCAAAGGAGGATGAGCTTATAGTTATCCACTTTGACTCACCTGACGTTTCCTCTCATAAAATAGAAGCCTTTTTGCCAAAAGAGCCGCAAAAATATGCCGCACTTTTCTATGATGCATACGAAATTTGGAGAAAGAAGGAAATAGGGTATAGGTATAAATGTGCGGCAAGACTTTGTGAGATATTTGCCGAGTGTTATTCAGAAAATATGAAGCCAAATGATAAAAAAAGTCCCATAGCAGAGTCGGTTGAATATATGCAGCAGAGCTTTGCAAATCCCGGGCTTGCCATTGGCGATATAGCGGCAAAATCCTTTATGAGCGAGGTCTATTTCAGAAAGCTTTTCAAGGCCGAATACGGCATATCCCCAAAGAAGTATATAATTAAACTCAGGATACAAAAAGCAGTATCCCTCATAAATACAGGCTACTATTCATTAAGAGAAGTGGCAGAAATGTGCGGCTATACCGATTATAAGTATTTTTCAGTTGAGTTCAAGGCAACCGTTGGCTGCTCACCATCTGAATATGTATATAAATTTTATTGAAATAAAAAAGCGACTTGTTTCTCACAAGTCGCTTTTTTGTAATCTTTAGTTGTCAAAATCGAACAAATCTTCAATAGCCACGCCGAGCATTTTTGCTATAACGTATATTTCCTTGTCTGTCGCGGAGCGCATTTGACCCTCTAGCTTTGAGTAACTTGTGGGATTCATATCACAACCCATAGTTTGAATTTTTGCAATGAAGTCCTTTTGCTTAATGCCTATTTCTATTCTCGTTCGCTCAATGGTTTGTTCCTGCACCCAGGTAAATGACCTTACCGGCGCTATAATGGGAGGCGGTGAAAAGCCCTGCGCTCACATAGAGGTGATTGATGAAGCGCTTGCTAACACTATAACACGGACGTACTTACATAGGTGCGCATTGCTCTGTCTGTAAAAACAAGATTATTGAGCAGAAAGTAATCCCCGCAAGCCACGAGTACGGCGAGTGGGAGGACGTTTTCGCGTCTGATTGTTTCTTTGAGGGCGAGCAGATAAGAGCTTGTTCTGTTTGTGGCGAAGAAGATGTAACCTTTTGTTTTCAAAACAGCGCAAATTCTTCTGTAACCGTATCTACCTTTGTTGGTATCGTAGATTTATTAGTCATATAAAAAAGTAAAAAATAACGGTTATATTTGTACTTGGCCTGCAAAAAAATGTAAAAAAATTCAAAAAACCTCTTGACAAATTCTAGAATATGTTCTATAATAGAACACGAACTAGAACT
>JAZOAA010000208.1:0-28905 GCA_045595265.1 Eubacteriales bacterium | reverse complement strand
TACGTTAAGCTCAATAGGGTCACCGAGAGGCGCAACCTTACGCACCGTGACGACAGTACCCTTGGTGATGCCCATATCCATGATACGACGCTTAACCGCGCCCTCGCCGTGCAGCTTTACTACCCTGGCGCTTTTTCCTATCTTGACGTCTTTTAGAGTGTTCATATGTATAACCTTTCTGCTAAAATAGCGCAAAATTACGAGTTAGCCTCTGCTAACCGACATATATAATACACCAATTTTTTCCGTTTGTCAAGAGGGTTTTTGAATTTTTTCGGGGAAAAATTCAAAATGAGAAATGAAAAATGAGAAATCAGAAGTCCCAATCCCTCACCCGACTGCGTCGGGAGTTCCCTTTACACGAGGGAGGATTATTTGCCGAAGTCATCCTCATCCACCGCTTGCCGCCTTCGGCTGCGGTCCCCCTTCTCGTTGCGACTCGGTCACAGAACGGCTCTGACGTTATTAACGTCATTCACTACCGTCCTGCCGCTTCGCTACCCTGTCTTGGGGAAGGCTTGGGACTGGCAATTTTCAAATTTCCTTGACTTATTGGCAAATGGGTGGTATAATATATAATAATGTAGAAAATGTGAGAGGCGGTGCAAATATGGCTCTTCAGGAATCGGGCGAAATGTACCTTGAAACAATACTTATCCTATCTGAAAAAATGGCGAACGTGCGCTCTATCGACGTTTGCGAATATATGGGATTTTCAAAGCCGAGCGTCAGCCGAGCTGTCGGACTGCTTAAGTCGGGCGGATACGTCAGCGTTGACTCCGACGGCTACATCACTCTTACGGAGGAAGGAGTGTTCGTCGCGAGGAAGATGTATGACAGGCATAGACTCCTAACGGAGTTTCTCGTCTCTCTCGGTGTTCCCGAGGATATCGCATCTGCCGACGCCTGCAAGATAGAGCATCATATAAGCGACGAGTCGTTTGCTGCTATCAAGGCGAAAATGGAATAAACTTATTTTATTTTTTTAGAAAAATTACTTTACAAACATATTTTTTTTTGATATAATAATATGCGTGATTTTTATTCTACCATTATTTAATGGGTTAAAAAGGAGCTGTTTTTTATGTGCCGTATGATCGGCACAGTATCTAGAGGCGTCAGAGCCCCCATAATCCGCAGCGGAGATAACCTTGCGGAAATAGTTACCTCCTCCGTTCTTGAGGCGGCAGCAGACGAGGGCTACTCTATCCGCGAGCGCGACATCGTTGCTATGACGGAGGCTATCGTTGCAAGAGCGCAGGGCAACTACGCGTCTGTTGACGACATCGCATCTGACGTAAAGGCAAAGTTTGGCGATAACGCAGTAGGCGTTATCTTCCCTATTCTCAGCCGTAACCGCTTCGCTATCTGCCTTAAGGGCATAGCGAGAGGCGCAAGGAAGGTCGTGCTTATGCTTTCCTATCCCTCCGACGAGGTAGGAAACCATCTGGTATCGCTTGACGCGCTTGACGAGAAGGGAATAAACCCCTATTCAGACGTGCTTACGCTTGAAAAGTACCGCGAGCTTTTCGGTTATGAGAAGCACCGCTTTACAGGCATCGACTACGTTGAATATTACGAGGGACTTATTAAGGACGAGGGCGCGGAGTGCGAGATAGTTTTCGCAAACGACCCAAGAGCCGTTCTTAATTATACCAAATGTGTTCTCAACTGCGACATTCACACAAGACAGAGGACAAAGAGGCTTCTCAAGGCGGCGGGCGCTGAGATAGTATTCGGTCTTGATGAAATTCTTACCGCTCCCGTAAATAACAGCGGATATAACGAAAATTACGGTCTGCTTGGCTCAAACAAGGCGACCGAGGACCAGGTTAAGCTCTTCCCCCGCGACTGTCAGGCTCTCGTTGAGGATATCCAGGCGAGAATCAAGGCGGCAACCGGCAAGACCGTTGAGGTTATGGTTTACGGCGACGGCGCGTTCAAGGACCCTATCGGAAAGATTTGGGAGCTTGCTGACCCTGTCGTTTCTCCCGCTTATACCAAGGGACTTGAGGGAACTCCCAACGAGCTGAAGCTCAAGTACCTTGCAGACAACGACTTTGCTTCCCTCTCGGGCGATGCGCTTAAGGAGGCTATCAAGGGCGAGATTGAGAAGAAGGATGCAAACCTTGTCGGCAACATGGCGTCCGAGGGTACGACACCCAGAAGGCTCACCGACCTTATAGGCTCGCTGTGCGACCTTACCAGCGGCTCGGGCGATAAGGGAACTCCCATAGTTTATATCCAGGGCTACTTCGATAACTACACAACCGAATAATTACGGTAAAAAGAGATTCTGAAAACAGAATCTCTTTTTTAATTTTACATTTTCATTTTTCCTTGACATTTTCTCTATATAAATGTATAATTATTATGTATAGTTATATGTAAACGTCTTTTAAGGAACGGAATTTATTTATGAAGATAATCATTGTTGGCTGCGGCAGGGTCGGTCAGACGCTTGCACAGCAGCTTAACGAAGAGGGCAACGACGTCGTTGTCGTTGACAGAAGCGCCGTAAGGGTGCGCGAGATAGCGAATAAATACGACCTGCTCGGCATTATCGGCAACGGAGCGACTCACACGACTCTGACCGAGGCGGGCATCGACTCGGCAGACCTTCTTATAGCGGTTACAGGCTCGGTCGAGCTTAACCTGCTCTGCTGCATAATGGCAAAAAGTTACAGCGCGTGCAGAACTATCGCGAGGCTGAAAAGTCCCGAGTACGCTACCGAAACCGAATATCTGAAGCAGGAGCTGGGGCTTGCTATGATTATAAACCCCGACTACGCTGCGGCAAAGGAAATTGCCAGAGTTCTGAACTTCCCCTCGGCGATAACTATCGAGACCTTCGCCAAGGGCAGAGTCGAGCTGCTTAAATTCAGGCTTCCCGAAGGCTCGGCGCTCGCGGGAATGAGCGTCAAGGACGCGGTCGTGCGCTTTAAGGCATCGGTGCTTATCTGTACGGTTGAGAGAGGCGAGGACGCGTATATTCCGAACGGTGACTTTATCTTTGCCGAGAGGGATATAATCTCAATCATCGGTCCTGCCAAGGCGGCTATGGAATTTTTTGATAAAATAGACTATAAGATTCAGCCTGTAAAGGACGCGGCAATCATCGGAACGTCGGACACCGCGCACTACCTGTGCGGCGAGCTTGAAAAATCGGGCATCAGAATCAAAATTATCGAGCCTGATGAGAAAAAGTGCGAGGAGTTTGCCTCAAGGCACGACGGTGTAACGGTCATATACGGCGACCCGACCGACGAGGACCTTCTTAAAGAAGAGGGAGTAGTAAGCTCCGACGCTCTCGTTGCGCTCTCGCATATTGATGAAGAAAATATAATGCTCTCGCTCTTTGCAAAGAGCGCGGGGGTTAAAAAGACCGTTACGAAGATTAACAGAATAGAGTATTCCAAGGTTATAAACAGCCTGGAGCTTGATTCCATAATCAACCCGAAAAACATCACCGCTGACATGATAGGCAGATACGTCAGAGCTATGAAAAACACGGCGGGCAGCAATATGGAAACGCTCTACAACATAATTAAGGGCAAGATTGAGGCGGCTGAATTTACCGTTTCGGATAAGTCCCCGATTATAAACACGCCTCTCTTCGCGCTTCCGATAAAGAAAAACGTGCTTATCGCGGCAATCCTACGTGGCAGGCAGCTTATAATCCCGAGAGGCGCTGACGTTATAATGCCTCACGACTCGGTCGTTATCGTTATGGGCGAAGAGAAGATATACGACCTTGCCGATATTCTCGACGACTGAAAATAAAAAAGGACGCTTATTTAATGAACTTTTCAATGATAAGATATACGCTCGGCTGGCTTTTGCTGTTTGAGTCGGCGTTTTTGGCTTTGCCGATTATCACGGGCGCGATTTACGGCGAGGGTGCGGCGATATCCTTCCTTATAACAGCCGTACTTTCCTTAGCTCTCGGGCTTCTCCTCTCTTTAAGACGCCCGAAGGCTACCGACCTCTACGCAAAGGAAGGCTTCGTTATCGTGGCTATGAGCTGGATAGTAATGAGTCTTGTGGGCGCTGTGCCTCTCGTTATGTGCGGTGCGTGCGGCTCGTTTGTCGATGCTCTGTTTGAGACGGTTTCGGGCTTTACCACAACGGGAGCCAGCATATTTTCCGCCGTTGA
Organism: Eubacteriales bacterium; assembly: GCA_045595265.1. Lineage (GTDB taxonomy): Bacteria > Bacillota > Clostridia > Oscillospirales > CAG-272 > UBA1740. Next base: position 24,749 of record JAZOAA010000208.1, on the reverse strand, counting down.
GGACCTTCCGCGCTCGGTGCTGATGTGGCGAAGCTTCACCCACTGGATAGGAGGTATGGGAGTGCTTGTATTTATTATGGCGTTCCTTCCCCTCTCGGGCGGGCATAATATGCATATAATGAGGGCGGAAAGCCCCGGGCCTGACGTATCAAAGCTTGTGCCGAAGATGAAAAACACGGCTCTGATTCTCTACGCTATCTACTTTGCGCTAACTGTAATGCAGATTGTCGCTCTCATGATTTCGGGCATGAGCTTCTTTGATGCGCTGAACACCGCGTTTTCTACCGCGGGTACGGGCGGATTCGGGTTCAGAAACGACAGCTTTGCCTCGGCTACTACGGCGCAGCAGGTGATAGTTACGGTGTTTATGCTGATTTTCTCCATAAACTTCAACTCCTATTACCTTATACTGAACAGAAAAATCAGGGACGCGCTTAACTCCGAAATAAAGGTGTTTTTACTGATAGTCGTCTGTGCCGTGACCGTTATAACGGTTGACACTATGGCAAGGTACAGCAGTATCGGCGAGGCGATAAATCACGCCTCCTTCACCGTTGCGTCTATCATTTCGACAACCGGCTTTTCGACGGAGAACTTTGATTTGTGGCCGGAGCTATCGAGGACCGTGCTGGTGCTTATTATGTTCGTCGGCGCGTGCGCAGGCTCGACGGGCGGCGGCATCAAGGTGTCGAGAATTATCATACTCTTTAAGGGTATGGCGCGCGAGCTTCACACACTACTGCACCCAAGGCAGATAAAGAAGATTACCGTTGACAAAAAGCCCGTAAGCCACGAGCTTATCCGCTCGGTAAACGCGTATATCGGCTGCTATATACTGATTTTCGTCGCATCACTTATCGTCGTGTCGTTCGATACGGGCGACCTTGTGACAAACTTCACTGCCGTGACAGCTACGATAAACAATATCGGCCCGGGTCTTTCGGCTGTCGGCCCTTCGGCAAACTACGCGTTCTTCTCTCCCCTATCAAAGCTCGTTTTGATTTTTGATATGCTGGCAGGCAGGCTTGAGCTTTTCCCAATGCTCATTCTCTTCTCACCTATGACTTATAAAAAATCTTAATTTCGAATTTCTCATTTTATCTTTTGGTACAAACAATGAAAAAATACGTTTCTCCAATTCTCTGCCTTCTTGCCGCTATGATATGGGGCTTTGCCTTCACGGCACAGAAAAGCGCATCTCTCGTTCCCGCCTTTACCATAGGTGCGCTAAGAAGCATTTTTGCATTTATTTTTCTGCTCTGCATTATACCTGTTTTGGATAGGCTTAAGGGCGAAAATGCCACCTCTCGCAAAGCTTTGTTTACAAAACGCGAGATTTTAGGCGGAACTTTATGCGGCATTGTGCTTGCGACAGGCTCTGCCCTTCAGCAGTTTGGCATAGGTGAAGGCACGGATGCCGGCAAGGCAGCCTTCATCACGGCGCTCTACGTCGTGCTGGTTCCGATAGTTTCATCTCTCTTTGGCAAAAAAACAGGGCTTCGCGTATGGATAAGCGTTCTGCTGGCGGCTCTCGGCTTTTACCTTCTGTGCATCAAGGGCGACCTCACGCTGACTCCGTCAGATGCGCTGGTGCTTATCTGCTCGTTTGTTTTCTGTATGCATATAATAGTTATCGACCTGTTTTCCGACGGGACTGACGGTGTTAGAATGTCGTGCGTGCAGTTCCTCGTTTGCTTTATCGCAAATTCGGTGATGGCGCTGATTTTCGATATAGGGCAAGACCCCGCGCACATTATCGAGGCTCTGCCCTCGCTTCTCTACCTCGGCATTTTCTCCAGCGGTATAGCCTACACCCTTCAGATAGTAGCGCAAAAGGACACCCACCCGACAGTCGCGTCTATCATTCTGTCGCTGGAGTCTGTTTTCGGTGTTATCGGCGGCGCGCTGTTTCTCGGTGAGGTCATGTCGCCCCGCGAGTACCTCGGCTGTATAGTCGTGCTGCTTGCCGTCCTGCTCTCGCAGATAGACGTAAAAGCATTAATAAAAAATATATCAAAAAGTAAATAAAACTTTACAACGGTAGGTTTATATGCAAAATTTAGAGGAAAAATTTATATCCAGAGAAGAAATATTTGACGGAGTGGTGCTGAAGGTAGTCAAGGACCGCGTGCTGCTGCCAAACGGCAAGGAGGCGACGCGCGAGATGTGCCTGCATAACGGAGCTGTGGCGATAATCCCGCTCCTCTCCGACGGCAGAGTGCTTATGGAGAGGCAGTACCGCTATGCACACTCGAGGATTTTCTTTGAAATCCCGGCAGGAAAGCTCGACTCCGCGGACGAGGAGCCTCTGTCTGCGGCTGTGCGCGAGCTGCGAGAGGAGACGGGCGCCGTGGCAGAAAAAATCACCTACCTTGGCAGAATAGACCCCTCCCCCGCCCTGATAAACGAGAGAATACACCTCTATCTTGCCGAGGGGCTGACCTTTGGCGAAAGAGAGCTTGACGATGACGAGTTTCTCGAGGTGGAGCGTGTTCCGCTCCCTGACCTTTACGGTATGGTCATGCGCGGCGAAATCATGGACGCCAAAACGCAAATTGCCGTCCTGAAGCTGTGGAACATCTTAAAAGAAAGAGGCACTCTGTAAGAGTCAAAATAAAAAAACGAAGAGAGCGAAGCGAAAATCTGCCTTGCTCTCTTTTTTATTTATATCTCTGCTATTTCAGTCCCGAGTTGTTTTCACCGAGAGCCTTGCTGACTAAAATTTTCAGCCTCGACCCTTCACAGACGACTCTGCCCGCGAGGATATCCTCCTCGCGTATTTTCGCCATATATATCTCCTTGTCTGTGTATCTGTTATAGTCGTAGACAAGGTGAATATTACCGTCAGAGTCCTCTACCGCATCGGGATATGCCGCGCCCTCGCGCTCGTCTATCATAAGAAATCCCTGCCAGCTCTCGCCGTCGTCCTCGGATAGCATCGCCTTAACGTTGCACCTCTTACCGCCGTAGTCGTGGTGATTTATCATAAGGAGTCTGCCGCTTGATAGGCGTCTAATGAAGAAGCGCGAGTCCGGGCCACCGAGAACGTAGTCCTCTTCTCCGTACCACGTGTGACCGCCGTCGTCGGAAAATGCTCTGCCGATACCCCACTTGTCACCTCGGATAAGCATCATAAGTCTGCCGTCTGAGCGCTCGACTATCATATGCTCGTCACACGTGCGCTTCGGGTAATCGGCATGACCGATAAGACGGAAGCTCTCACCAAGGTCCTCCGATAGATATACGTTTGAATACTGCTCCTCGGGGATATCGTTGTTTGGCGATATCCACCTTTTCCATATCGTGCAGGGGAGAAGCCAGCTGCCGTTTTTTAAGACGGTTGGCTTATTCATCATAATTCCGTTTGCAATTCTGCGAGGCTCGGAAAATTTAAGCTCTTCGGCATCGGGGTCGTCGCAAACTATGCACCAAACGCCAAATCTTGAGTCTATATGTCCGTACCCCTGCGAATAAAATACCCAAAGTCTGCCTCTCGGGTCAATCCAAAGGCAAGGGTCGAATGCGCGGCACTTGTTCATTGACGGCTCAATTGCCAGAATCTGCTCAAAATCATAGCTGCCTGCCTGTCTTTCTCTATAAAGGAGAACGAAGTTTCCAGCTCCCTCTCCTTCAGTACCCGAATAGAAGGCTAGGAAAAGTCTGCCCCCCTTCGCTCTCTCAATCCCGGGTATGCCCTGATAGGCGCGCCGCTCGTCCGAGTATCTTCCGCCGTGCTGTGAGTCCGAAGGATTCATAATAACCCTGCCGGGCAGCATAGCATAGTCCTTTTCTTTAATTATATCTTCGGGCATCATATCAGTCCTTTTTCTTCTCAAGCTTTAAGGGATAGTCGCCAAGATGCTCCATCTTAAAGCCGTTTGCCTTATAGGTTTCGTAATCAAATGCTTCAAGCTCGTCTATCGCAAGCTTGTGAAACTCGTAGAAGTTGTACCACCACTCGTATCCCGTGCCAAGCTCTGCGCCAAGATAGGCGTACGCGATATCGCACGCCATGGCGGGTGCTACGTAAAAGGCGCCCATTGCAAGAACGTTTACACCGTTTCCGGTAATTGCCCTGAGTGCTGCGGGAACGCTCTCAACAACGCCCGCGTGAACGTGCGGACACTTCGATGCCGCGATATGAATACCCATTCCCGTACCGCAGAAGAGGAGCGCGCGCTCAAAATTGCCCTCTGAAATCTGTGCGCCAACGCGCAGTCCTACTCTGTGGAACATATTTTCCGTATCGTCAGGGTCGGAATCGGCGGTTACACCGAGGTCGGTTATCTTCCAGCCCTTTTCTTCAAGATGCTTAACTACCGCCTCCTTAAGAGGATAGCCCGCAAAATCCGCGCCTACTACCAGATATTTGTCCTTTACCGTTTTCATATCTTTGTTTTCTCCTTATTTTGTAAGAATTGTTTCGACTATTTTCATAGCCATGTAATAATGAAATTCTCTTATCGGGTGGTTCAGCTTGTTAGAGAGAAGCTCGGTGGTGTCAACCCCTGCCGCAGCCATAGCCTCCCACACAGAATAAAGGTCGCAAACCTCAACACCGTACCGTTCGCACGTCTGCTTTGCCGCGGTGAAATATTCGGCAAGAACACCGTCGTTTTGCACCTTCGAAAAGGTTTTTGACAGAGAGACGAACCTCGGCTCGTCCTTTATGTGAGGACTCGTTTTCGTACACATGAAGTTCTGGGTGAGAAATATCGCCTCTATACCGCGCGCCTTCAGCTGTGAAAACATTTTTTCAAGCGCGCCCGTGTACCTTGCTATACCGTCCTTACCGTTTACGCTGTCGTTAAGTCCGAAGGAAATTACCGCAAGGTCCGGGTTATACGACAGAACGTCGCGCTCAAAGCGTCCGGCGCCCGACGGAGCGTTGTCCCCGCTGATACCGCTGTTTATAATATTAATTTGCACAGATGGGTAAAGCGTATGCAATATTTCAGAAACTCTTGCCGAATAGGCGCTGCCCGAGTCGTAAACCGTGTCGAGCGAGCTTTCCGACGTCATATAGCACTCAAAGCAACCCTGCGTTACGCTGTCACCGATAAAGGCTATCGTTACAGGTCGCGCGTCATGCGGTGATTTTTGCTTTGCTTTAATCAGTTCAGTTATTTTCATTTTCTTCTCCCGGAGTTTTTTCTATCAAAAGTCCGAGCGCACCGTAATAATACACCGCCAGCGCGCTCCAACCGTGGCAGAGGCTGCCCGAGCCGTCAAAGTCGTCCTTGCCGAGCAGCGTTTCCCAGAAGGAAGTAGCGCCGGCGTCAAGCATCATGCCGAAATTCTTGTCAATATCCGAAATAATGAAGTCCGAATATTTTGCCCCTTCGCACAAAATCAGCGCATCGTACTTAAACGCCGTCATGGAGAGGGTCGTCTCGGTCATCTTAACGCTCTTTTTCGCTATAATTTCGCAAATGCGAGAGGCTTCCTCTCCGTCAGTTGCTCCCGAAAGCACCGCAAGCGAGTTTACAAGCTCGGAATAGTCATCCCTTCCCTCAAAGCTTACGAAAAGTCCCGTATCTTTATTGAAAAAGCGCGCTCTGACGGTAGCTATGAGGTCTTTTTTTATTTTAAGGTAGGCATCTGCCCCCTCCGCATCGCCAAGAAAATTACATATATAAATAAGCTTATCGAGCGTGTATGCTGCCATAAGGTTAAGAATAGAGTCATAGCGGCACTCCACCCTGCTGTACCCCGCCTTCCATTCATAGAAGTTCCAGAGCCCGTCAAAGTTCGGTATCAGTCCGTCATAGATTCTGTCAAGATACGCAGCCATAACGCTCTTGATTTTTTTAAAATATTTTTCGGCAAGGCTGCCGTCGCCCGTCGCCTCGATATACTCCGCCATCGCCATAATATAGGAGAGGGTGAACGAGGGGATAGTGTTTTTGGTAACGGAGGGGACAACCATGGTTATAAGAGAGTCGTCGCGCCTGTCCTGACTCAAAAGCTCAAGAGCCGCCCTCTGATATTCCGAGCCTGCGAAGGCAATATAGCCGTATCGCATCTGAAATCTTGAATCAAAGGTCCAGAACGCCTGCTCCCTGAGCGGACAGTCGATATAATGCTCAAGGGCGCAAAGCTCCAGAGTTTTCACCGAGGTGTCGTAGATTTTTTGCCGTCTTTCACCGTCTATTTTATAGCTTCGGCGAAGAAATGGATATCTTACGGGAAATAGCCCGATTTTGCTTAGGGTGCAGTTGCCCGAGGGCTCAAAATATCTGCACCCTATTTTACGAAGGGGGTTAAACACCCTTTGCGTGTATCCCGTACCGACAATCTCGAAGGAATAGTCGTACCTGCCGCCAAGCATCTTTCGCGGAACACGCCCCTCGCTGTCAAGCCATTCTCCAAACGAAACCGTTACTCGCTCACCCGCGTCAGCCGTGATTTCAAGGTAAGGATAGCCTACCGTTTCAGCGCCGAGGTCGTATATTTTTCCTACTTTTTTGGCTTCGGCAAACGGAAGAAGCTCGAGATTTTTTATAGGTCTTTTTATAAGAGTCTCGGGCATACCCGAAACGCACGATGCGTTTTTATATTCTTCGCTAAATCCCTGCTGCCATACGAATGAATATCCGAGCTGGTTGTTGAATTTTTTCACTCCCTCGCCCGACAGAAGATACGGACATGGACGGCAGAGGGTGTTCTCCGACGAATACGCGGCGCACTCACCGCCTACCGTCAGCTCAAAGCGCACGCCCGCGCGGTTTACGTAATGGCAGTAATTCGGGTCGCCCATGTACCAGGCGAGTATAAGTATTTTGTTTTCCCCCTCGGTAAGACGGTCTGTAATATCAATCTCGTCATACACCTTATACCAAGGAAAATCGGCATACTGTCCCGAGCTAACGCACGCTCCGTTTACAAAGAGCGCGTACTCGGTATCAACCGAGATTTTTATCTTGCAAATGCCGTTTTTGTAAACAAAGCTTGACAAAAACTCGGCATATTGATTTTTTTCGGCTGTTTCGCTCAGCCAAATCCATTTAGATTTTTTCATTTTCCTGCGATTATCTGTCTTGTTCTTTGGTTAAAAAGACATAGGTCAAAATACGGGTGTATCTCTTCTTCTATTTCCGAAAGATATACTTGCAGTCTGTCGTAGCGGGCAAGCGCGCCTGCCGTATCGGCTCTTGAAAGCGCGAAATAAACCTCGCACACGCCCTTTATATACTCGGTGTGGTATTTCAGTATGCGCCAGGACTCTCTGTGGCACTTATCGGCGAGGGTGAGATTTTTTTCAACCGTTTTATAAAACGAGTCGGCAATATCTATAAGAGAGATGATAACGTCGCCGAGCGCCTCGTTGCCGATAATGCCCGCCTTCCTTGAATTTACGTCAATACTTCCCGTGTCCTGAGCCGTGACGTCGGTATTCTGCCTCATTGCCTCGGGGTCAAATGCCGAGGACACTCTATCAAGATAGTTCTTAGCAAGCGAAAAGTCATCGCCAAAGGCGTCGCGCATATATTTATCTATATACTCTTCAGTATCGAGAGAGGAGTCGAATAAAAATTCGCCGAATATCGACACGGGCAGTCCCGTCGGGAAATAGGCGCGCTGTGTCTGGTCGGACATAATTCCGTCAAAGCCTGTGACGGAGAGCGCCTTCATATCCTCGGCGACCCTTCTTGCGAAGGTCATATAACCGGGGTCGGCATAGTGGTCGGTGTAGAACATATATTCGTAAACGAAGCTCTCACCGTCAAAAATACTCTTCCACCCGTCCTTAAAGGTCAGCGCCATGTCAAGACCGCCCTTAACTCTGTAATCGTTAAGTCGCCACTCGGGTATACCGCCCTCGCGTCGCTCGTCTGAATATCCCTTGCCCGAGCCGCAGGCTGTCGTCATTATGAAGCGGGAGGGATTATTAAGCTTTTCCGTTGTGGGCGGCCAGAGGGTGTCGATATACATGATAAAGACGATTTTCGCCCTGCTTCCTTCCTCCGTAAGCCTTCGGTCAAGCTCGTTCAGCATAATTACGTACCAGTCGGACGGTGTCTTTTTTCTACACCCGTCGCACTCGCACTGATTGTTTATTCCGTCGGCAAGCCAGAAGTGCATGAAGTCGATATACGGCTTCTCCTTCATATAGCCGACTATCCAGTCTGTTACCCTATCTCTTACCCACTTCTTTGACATGCAGAGATGAGTCTGCATCGGGTGACCGTTAAAGAGCGCCCTCTTGCCGCCAACGAGCGCAAGAGCTTCCTTTGCATCATCGGGAACGGTATATTCCATGCCTGCCGCCTTGTATCTTATCCCAAACGGCTCGCATAGCGCACCGTGACCGAGAGCGTGAAGCTGCAGACCGCATTTTTTTACGGTCCGCTCAAGCTCGGCGCAATACTCGCAGTACTTCCCGTACGGAATATCGTCGTGCGCCATAACGGTATTTACCGTGTGCTTATACCAGCGGCTCATATAATTATACGGCACGACCTGCTCTATCTGAAAAAGGTTCATATCAACCTTCGGCAGCCAGAGGATAGTATCTCTCACGTGCTCAAAGCTGACAGCGCCCTCAATGGCTTGACCTCTGAATTTTATGTCGGCCTTTTTTCTGTACTTGAAGGTATGGCATTTCATGCTTTTCTTCGGAATATATTCTCCGCTCTCGCCCGGGCGCACCCATCTGCAGCCCGCTGATTTCAGATATTTATAAACGCCGAAGAGTATGCTTCGCTCGTTGCTGCCCGAAATATATCCGCGCCCGTCCTCGATATCAACGTCCACAAGGTCGTCTACCATAGGGTCGCATACACCCTCACAGGATAAGCCCAGCTCCGAGAGAAGCCCAAGCTTAATATCTCCCTCGTCCGTGACGATTTGAGTGCGGACGGAAGAGTCCATAATTTCAAGATATTTCCTTAGTTCCTCTGCCGCGTACCTCACGGTCTCGCTGCCGCGTAAAAGCTGAATTTTCAAACTTATGACCATTCCTTTCTCTAGAGAGGCTTGCCGTTTTGCGAAGAGGCTGCCAGCCGACAGCCTCTTTTTAATGTATATTACTGATTAGTAGTGTCAATAACGCCGAAGTACATATTGTCGAAATGTATATACTGATCTGCGTATTGGTTCATAGATACCTGAACATAAGACATAGCAGCATCGGTTGCATCAACAGTTGTTGTTGAAATCAGTCTTCCGTTGAGATAGCACTCAACAGTACCGCTGGTCGCATAGTACTTTACTGCCAAGTTCATCCAAGCAGAGCCGGCTACTTCATAGCCCAAAACGTCGTAGAGTCTGGAACCGTCATCCTTGACTACAGACTTTGCTATTACACTCTTTGAGCATTCCGTTCCGTCAGCGTCGAAGAAGGAAATCCAGAGCGCGTTATAGGTGTCGCTAATGTTATTGTTAGGACTGAGATATACGTCGGATTCAAATACGTAGCAATCTCCTTCACCCGCAGGGATATAGCAATTAAATCCAACGGGACAGTTCAACCATTTACTTCCTACTCCAAGTGAAAGAACCGTGTTCTCCTCTAGCGTTCTGAAATTAAGATAGCCCGAGGCGGTGGTAGAATGTTCAACCTGATTAGCCGTAATGCCGGTATCGACTCTCTTTATGATAGTCTTTTTTTCAAGCTCTGAGTACACATTGGTAAGACCTGTGAAATCATAACCGCCGTAAGTATCAAAGTAACCGAGCGAGCCGTCGGACGAAATATCTGCCGAAATTACGATGTTATCGTCAAGGGTAAAAGTTGTAAGAGTCTTGTTCAGTACGGTTTTACCGCCTGCGGTTACGTTCCAGCCCCAGAAGAAGCTGCCCGCGGGAACCTCTGCCGTGCAAGCGATAGTAAGCTCTGTACCTTCAACGAACATACCCTTTTCTACACCGTTTACCTTACCGCCCTCGACTCTTACGTACTTGTAGTCGTCAACCTTGATTTCGTCCTCGGGGCAAAGGAGCGCCTGCGATGCCGCGCCAAACTCAAGAGCCGCCTCGTAGGTTCTCTTCTGCACGTCGGTTACCGTCTTGCCGCCATAGAGGCGCTCAAGCATATACTCAACGACCGAGTAGGTATAAACGGCCGACTTGTTGCCCTCGGAGTCGGTAGCCTGCGCGTAAAAGACGTCTGCCATATCCTTGACGCAAACTCCGTCGGTTATAAATACGTATACCGACTTTTCCTCGCCGTTAATTTTTTCGGTCTGGGGAGCTTCTGCTACGTAGGCCGTAGCCTTGGGATTTTCTGCTGTTTCGGGGTTTTCGGTATAAACCTTAAGAGTCACAGCACCCTCTGCAACGGTGTCAGCGTCAACCGCGTACATTATAGAAAGAACGTCCGTGTAGTAAATATTCTTCGAGATGATTTCGGGCTTTGCTTCCGTCTCGCCCTCGGCGCTTGCCGTTATGGCAAAGCACACGCCCAGAATAAGTGTCAGGGCAGTAATAAGTAGAAAAATTTTAGAAAATTTGCTTTTCATTTTTTTAACCTCACTTTTTGTTTTAGTCAGTTTTGTAATTTTCAATTTCTCGTTTCTCGTTTCTCATTTCCTACACCCATCCGTCAGGGTCATACCCGGGATTTGTGTCGTTTGAGAGCCAGCCGTCGCCGGACGTTGCTATAACGTCCTCGGGTTCTAGGTATATGAGCGAAATTTTTGCCGGTAAATATCGCAGCTTTTCTTCCATACCGCCGTACTCCTTTCCTGTTTTGTTCTGGTTTTTGTAAATATATCTTTGCATTTTATGTATTTTAAGGCATTTTAAGCGCCGAGAGGAACACCTCGCGTCCCTTCGGAGAAAAGATAGGAATCCAATAGTCCTCAAGCTCAAGCGCGCGGTAAATCATGCGCGCAGTACCCGAGGAGCATATGCCGTTTGCGTTAACGTCGCCCTCGTTCGTATAGAATATAGCGACGGGCATACCCTGGCTCGTACCGCTGGACTGGTCGGGCGCCATGGAGAAGCTGCCCGACTCCTTCTTGAATATCAGCGCCTTTTGCTTAGAGGACACTATCGCGTCGGTTGCGTTTCTTAACATTTCGACGACGACCTTATCCGCCTTCCCGTTTCCATCAGCGCCGCCGAGCTTCCTTAGATTTGATACGATATTCCATATGGAGAACCACACGTTATACTGGAAGCACACCGACGAGGGCAGCGGGTCGCTTGAAATTCCGCACTCGAGGGCGTATTTCACTACCTTTTCGGCATGGGGTATCGGCTCGCCTACCGTCTCGTAAAAGGCGGATATCTTTAAGAAGCCGTTCACAGCCTCCCAGCCGCCCGTCTTGCCCCAATAGCCCGTCTCGGCGCTCTGCTTTTCGTTAAGGTATCTTACCGCTGCCTTGCCGAGTCCCGCCGCCTTTATAATGCTTCCCTGCGCGGCGATATTGTTGCCCGAAACGTACGCCTTGTTTTCAAAATCGAGATTATCAAGGTACTCAATAAGCTTCTTTTCCGAGCGAAGATATTCGGGGATTTCCGCTACGGCTGACGAGTCGTTTTTCATATTCCGAAGCCTCTGGTTTGCAGTCGGGTAAGGGAGCGCGAAGCCGAATTTTTCGGACATCTGCTCCGCCCACGATAAATCTCTGCCACGTCTGTTCGGCTTTGCGTCGGTCATCTCGCGCGGCCACTGCGGATGGTAGAAGAAGCCGGTTTTTTCGTCCTCCCTCTCGCATATAAAGCGCGCCATGCGCTCGACCATCCACCGCGGAAAATCCGCGCCGTCACGAAAGACCTCGTTTGTAATAAGGAAGTTTGTTGCCTGGTTTGTGCTTTCTATATCGGGAAGGAGCTTGTAGTCCTTACCGTTGAAGCTGATATACTCGTTATCCCTCGCGCTCTCGGAGTAGTAGAAGCCTCCGATATCAGAGTCGAAAAGGCTGCCGAGCCAAGCGAGCGCCTTATCCTCAAAGACGGTGTAGTAGTCCTGCATAGCCTCTACTACCCTGCCGCCGTCAGCGCCCCTTTCGTCTATGGCGTCACGAAGGGCGCGCCATCTCTGTTCGTAATACATTGTTTTTTCCTTTCTGCCGGCGGTGTCATTCCTTCGTTACTCTCGTGTCGTCAAAGTATACCGTACCGCTGAACTTGTTCGTCGCCTGGTATCTTACTGCCGAGATATCGGAAACCGAGCTTTCCGCCCATGCCGAGTGAGTGCTGGTAGCAACGAGGCTTCCGTTTGCGTAAATGTCGGTGACGAATCTGCCCTCTGCGTTCTCGTGAGCGACAAGCTTTAAGCTCACCCACTTTGCGCTTCCGAGGTTTATCTTAACCGTGGAGAAGCTCCAGTTTGCCGTTTCGGCATTGCCGTCGTCGTAGTTATCCGAAATCTGAAGCTCTCCGTCAGCCGTTACGTATATCTGCACTATACCGAGAATCTTATTCGAGCTGCTCATAAATTCAAGCTTATTGAAGTTTGCCGAGCCGCCCTTGACGAGATACTTCGTTTCAAAGACTACGCTCTCCGCGTCAGCCTTATCCTGAACGCCGAAGAAAACGAGGTCGTAGGCATCGGAATTTGATATCAGCGTCAGCGCCTTTTCGGTAGTGTTAAGGCAGGGCGCGTCGGAGACCGTAAGCAGTGAGCCAGTGCTGTTAAGCTGGCTCGTTACCGAGTCGGGAAGAGCGCCGTCGTTAAAGGTATAGTACCCGTCGCTTTCAGCGAGGTGCTTGCCTACCTTGCCGAAGAACATATCGTCAAAGGATACGTACTGGTCGCCGTACTGCTCCATAAACACGCGCACGTAAGACATTTGAGCCTCGGTTTTTTCTACCGTTTGAGTGTGCATCAGCTCACCGTTAAGGTAATATTTTGCAATTCCCTCCTCGGCGTAATACTCAACACCGACGTTTATCCACACTCCGGCGTCTATCTCTGTGCCAAAGCAGTTATAGAGTCTTTCATCAGCGCTCTTAACCAGAGATGAAACAACCTTCTGCAATGCGTGCTCGCCGCCGTCGGCATCAACGAAGGATATCGAAAGAGCGCCGTATGTATCCGTTATATTATTGTTCGGGCCGAAGCGGACGCTCGACTCAAAGACGTAGCAGTCGCCGACACCTGCGGGAATATAGCAGGCAAAGCCGGGCTTTCCGCCGCTTATCCAGTTGTTTTTAACAGCTCCGCCGACACCGAGGGTGAGGAATGTATTTTCGTCCTCTGCGCCGAAGTTTAAGTATGCGGCGGTGTAGGTCGCGTGAGTTATCTGGTTTGCGGTAGACGAGCAGCTCATATTTCTCTTTATGATAAGAGGCGATTCAAGCGAGCTGCTAACGGCCGTCATACCCGTAAAGTCGTAGCCGCCGAGATTTTCAAAGTATCCGAGCTTATCACTCTTCGGCTTCTTGTATCCGCACTCACAGAGACCGCACTCGTCAAGGAAGTGAGGCGCTTTATCCCTCTGTATAGCCTCACACTCCTCTCCGTCGGAGCAAAGCGCGCCATACCAGTGATATTCCCCGTCATAGGTGAGAGTATCGCTTATTACGTGGGTATGCTCCTTCGGGATTTCGATGATTTTTTGCTGAAGGCTTACGTCGTCGAGCATCACCGTCAGAGCCGAGGTCGTAGCACTCTCTATAAGCAGGTCGGTCACCCTGTCGGGTGTCAGAGCGTCCCAAGAGGAGTTTGTACTGACTATCGAATAGCCGCCAAGGCTTATCCTCAGCCTGCACGAGCCTTCATAAGAATAGAGAGTCATCTTAAATTCGTGCCAGTCGGAAGCGTAAAGCCCCGTCTTGCCCTGCTCTGTGCTGATAGAAAATACCTTGTTGTAATAGTCGCTGATAGATATCGTGCCGTCAGAAGCTATGCTTAAAACTATGCGGTTAAGCCTCTGCGTGCCTTCTCTGAAATAGATATAGTAGGTTGCCCCTTGCGATTTGATATCTCTGAAGGCAATCTTTGCCGAAAATTCAAGCGCGTTATAGCCGTCTGTGCTCTTCGTCCTTGCGATAAAGAGCTGGTCGCCCGAGTCGGAGGAGGTTGTAAAGGTCATGACCTTCGACTTTACACCGAGCCTTGTAAGCTCCTCAATGGCGATAGCGCCGTCAAGCGACTTCAGCTCCTTGGTAATAGCGTCGGGGATATTGCCCGTCACGCTCGACTCGAAGGTTATAAGCTCTGCCGTGTCCTCATCGTTCGGAAGATTAGGCTCTGCTTCCTTCGGGATATAGGTAAGAGCGTCGCTCTTATTAACCAGCTTATCTCCCTTAATCGACATATCGTCAAGATACATCGTTCCGACGAGCGCGCCGTAGGAGGAAATTAAGAGCCTGTCGGGCTTGCCTTTGGGCTGTGTGCCGTATACCGTCGAGCTTCTGCCGTAGTACGCGCAGCTTACGTAGACGAGCGTGCCGTTTACGTAGGTCTTTATCCTTACTGTATCGTGGTCGCCCTCGTAATACTCCATGCGCAGCGTGAACCATTCGCCCTCGTTTACGTTATCGAGGCTTACCTGCTTGCCGAATATTCTGCCCGGTACGGCAGAGGCAGACGCGCCCGTAAGGTCGCCGAAGGTCAGCGCGCCGTCAGTCATGGACATAAGCATCATATAAGAGTGAGTTGAAGACGAATTTGTAAGGTATATTTCATACGTCGTGGTGTCAAGATTTGTGTAATCAAGGTACATCTCGCACTCAAACACCGTCGTCGTGCGTGAGAGGTCGGGAGCGTACATACTGAACGAGAGCTTATCGTTAGCGCCCGCAGAGCTTTCAAACGCGAGAACCTTGCTTGCCTTGCCACCTCGCACCATCTCTTTTACGCGGACTGCCGCGCTTGATGTACGAAGGTCGGTCGTGAAGCGCGCGGGAAGGTTGCCCGTCGTGCTTGACTCAAAGGTTATTTTTTCCGCTGAGGTCTCGGAGTTTGCGCCCTTCGCCGTTCTGTAAACGAAGAACTTGTTATAGCTCTCAAATACGATATCGTCAAAGGTTATTTCAACGCCCTCGCACTTTGCCTCGATAACAAGGCTCTCCGCATCAAGCTCGCCGCTGCCCTGCGAATACGTAATACTCGTCACAGCCGAGCAGACGTCGCCGATAAAGATATGCGCTACGTCCCTTTGTCTGTAATACTCAATGCCCAGAGTGATGTCAGCGCCGAGCGCAAAGCTTGCGATATGAGGCGAGTAGCTTGCCTTTGCGGTGACCTCGTACA
This sequence comes from Eubacteriales bacterium, assembly GCA_045595265.1. Taxonomy (GTDB): domain Bacteria; phylum Bacillota; class Clostridia; order Oscillospirales; family CAG-272; genus UBA1740. The sequence continues at coordinate 9,598 of JAZOAA010000208.1, read as the reverse complement.
TTCTTACAGTACCGTCAAGAACTCTTAAGTCATACGCGATTATCGCATTGCCGCCCTTGTCGGTGACGAGAAGTCTTACGCTGTCGCCGTCCTTTGCTCCCTTGGGAACGTTTACCGTTATATTAAGGACGAACGCGCCGCTTGCAACGCTTCTCTTATTTACGGGAACTGTCAGAATACCGCCTGACGAGAGAGCGAGAAGCTTGTTTTCCTCTCCCTTTATCTCACCGCCCGAAAGAGTAACTCCCTCGGGAAGTCCGGACTCAAAGCCGTGAGTTACGCTCTCGCGCTCGGGCTTAACCTCGTTGTCAAAGGAGGACTCTATCTTCTCAAGCTTGACGTTATCGAGAGTCATGTTGACTGCTCCCGCCGCGCCGTCCTTATCGGTGAGGTTGATTATCTGCGCCTTGCCGACTCCCGCTCTCTTTGCATACGCTTCAATAGCGGAGCTGAAGGCGAGGAGCTTTCCGTCAATATAAACGAGATACGCGCCCGTGTCCTCGTAATACTGAACCGTGAGCTTCGCCGTATCGCCTATCGGGAGCTTGATATCCGCGAGGCGTTTGCCGAGTATGCCTGCCGCAGCCTCGTAGAGCGCAACGTAGGTTTCGTCCCCCTCCGTCACCGCAATAAGCCAGACTCTCATTATAGCCGTGTTCATAACGCCGCTGTCGCGCAGCATTATCTCCACCCTTGCGTCATTTGCAAAGGATTTTATATTTATATCCGCTTCAAAGACGTAGGCGTTTGCTTCCTTCGTCCTTCTGTTCATGGGCATAACGTCAAGTGTAAATCCGCTCGCGCCGTTAAGTCCCAGAGCCTTGCCGCCCTCGCTTTCAACAACGGATACCGCGCCGTCGGGGTCTGTCACTCCGAAGCCGTAGGGTGACTTTTCGCCAAGAGATGTGTCCTCAAAGTCAAAGATTACCTCGCTTCTGTCGGGAGCGTCAACGTTTACCGTCATCTTTCTCTCGGGGTCAAGCTCTTCCTTATACACCGCGTTTGACTTATGTGTCAGAACGTTGTCCAAGAGTATTGTCATCTGGCTTGCGCTGAACACCTCGACCTTTGCCTGAACGTAGAAGGGAACGGGTGTGCCGTAGTTGCCCGCGTCGTAGTAGTTGTCGCTGACTGCCACGCACTCACCGTTGAAGTATATCTTAATACGCACGCTTTCGTTATCGCCGACGTAGTACTCTATACGGAGCTTAAACCACTCCTCAAGCCTTGCGGAAAATCCGAGGTCCTGCTCGTAGCGCTGTGAATTTGAGTTTGAAGAGTCGATAAAGCGTATCGTACCGTCCTCCTGGACGTACATACCTATAAAGTAGTTTGCATCAAGAAGTATTTTAGAGAAGTATCCCGTCATATCCGTGCTGACGTAGTAGTCGCTCTCGAATATGTAACAGCTTGCGGTAAGGCTAAGACTGTCGCAGGGGATATAGATAACGTCGTGCGCGCCCGCTACCGACTCAAACTGATATACGTTACCCTTTTTACTGTCGGTGGGGTCTTTTATTACCATTCGCTTACCCTCTGATAAGCAGAACTCCGTATTCATTCCCGGCATGGACTGACCGGGCGTGTCGTAGTCGAAATCAAGGGGTACGGGGTCAGGCTCCTTATCCTTTATTACCTCTGTCTGATTGTCGATAAGGTACATAAAGTAATAGTAGTCTGCCTTGCCGTACATATCGGGTCTTTGCCAGCCGAATACGTCGAACATATGGTTAAGAACGCCGAAGGTGTTTATAAGAGTGGCGTTAGTATCGCCCTCGTCCGTGTGAGGAACGGCAACTCGCATGCCCTGGCTGGTGGAGCTTGACTCGTAGGGAGCAAATGAGGAGGAGCTGTCGTCCTTAATAAATATCTTCACCTTCTCTGCCGTCTTTGCTATAAGCTCGGGCGCGTCGGCGCGCAGTCTTTCTCTTATCGCCTGTATGGTAGCGTGAGTTTCACTCAGATTTTTAGAGTGCTCAATAAGGTTCTCAAAGAGGTCCTCAAGAGCATACCACGCGTTATATGCGTGGCAAACACCGCCGTTTGCGTCGTCGGTATAAATAGCCTTGATTATAGACTCGGAGGCGGGTATCGGGTTAGGATACTCTATTCCGAGGAAGTTAAAGAGCGTCAGAAGCTTGAGTATTCCGTTTACACCGTCGTAGTCGGAGTAGGTTGGGTCGTCCTCGCTTCTCCACTCCCACATTCCGTTTTTCGGATTCTGAAATTCCTTAAGCCATCTCTCAAGTATTCTTACAAGCGCGCCGTCAAGCTCCTCATCACGCTGCTTTATCTCCGCAACCTGATTTGATAGTCTGTTTCCAACGACGTAGGAGTCGTTTTTCAAATCAAGAGAGTAGAGATATGCTTCAAAGGTTGCCGCGTCCTTAAGCTGAGGCGACGAATAGAGGTCAACCGACGATGCAGTGCTCTTAATAAGTGAAGCAAAGTTTACATTTTTGTCAGAGAGTCTGCCTGTAAGGAGGGATTTTGATACGGGGTTGCCGTATTTATCAACCTTCGTTCCGTCGGGGAGCGTGTAGTCGCCCGTGTATCCCGAGGGCGTGTTGTAGGTGGGATTCAGCCCCGCCGCCTGCACGATAGCCATACCGTACGAAAGGTCGCGGCCGCGTCTGTTCGGCTTCGTATCCGTCAGGTCCTTGCCCCACTGTGGGTGATAGAAGTAGCCGCAGGGGTCCTGCATTCCCTTGACCCACATACCCATCTTTTCAAGAAACTCTTCGGGGAGATAGTTATATTTTCCTCCCAGGTGAGTAATCATGCCAGAGTTTTCAAGCATGGAGAGAATGTCGTAGGTCGCCTCTATGTCGGGAAGATAGCCCTCGGTATTTCTGCCCGAATTGGAGAAGTAGAAGCCTCCCGTTTCGGGGTCGTAGAGGTCTGCCATCCAGGATACGAGCCTGGGTGAGAACATAGCGTAATAGCTCTTGGTAGCCTCCGCTACCTCCTTGCCCGCAACGTTTGCCAGCTTTATCCAAGACTCCTCGCGCTCTTTTTCGTCAAGAGAGCGCTGATAGGCTATCGGGTCTATGACACCGTAGGTGATAACGCCCGTCTTTAGCGGTGAGTCTATGTAATCAGAGAGCATATCCTCTAAAAACGCGCTGACTGCCTTGAGTCCCGCAGCGTTCAGTCCGTAAGCGTCCTCTTCATACGCAAGGACGAGCGAGGTGCCGTCGGAATAGAGAAGATAAGAGGTCTGCGCGTCGGACTCCTTGTCAATTCTGGAGAGAAGTCCGTATGCCTTAACCGAGCCTTCACGCTCGCTCTTACCTACTATGATTTCCTTATTTTGCACAGGGGCGCTGTCGTTTACGACCTTGGCAAAGCTCTGATACCTCTGGTACAGTCCGTCACGCAATTTGGCGGCAAGCTGTGCGTCAGCGTCGGTGTTACATACTATCTGCGCAAGGCCGGCTCCCCCGCCCGTCTGCTCCTGTCCTTCGGGTGTGCAGGACGCAAGCCCTAAAATCAAAATAAACGATATAAATAACGAAAGATATTTTTTCATACAAGCCTCCATTTTGTCAATAAAGCTTTACTTTTTGTCTATTGCATCTATGAATTTTTCAAGCGCGCCTATATCGAAAAGTCCGGGATTAAATTCTTCAAGGCCGAGAGATGCGTAAATTCCTCTTACGAGTCCAACCGCGATAACGCTTGAGTTTACGTCGCCTCTCAATGCATTTTTAGGCGATACGGGCACGCCCTGGCTGGTTGTGGGAGAGAGGTCGGACATATATCCGAAGCCGCCCGATGCTCTTTTGAATTTAGAGATATGCTCTGCCGTATGCGATACGGCGTCGGGAGCGAGGGAAATAAGCCTTACTTGCACCCTGTCGGCTGCGGCTTTTCCTTCATCGCCCGAATACAAGCATAGATTTTGCATAACGGCAAAGATTGCCGCCCAAAGATTTCTTATATGCGCTATGCTCTCAAAGCTGTGGCTGCCAACCTCGCTGAAAAATCTTTCAAGCAGGGTATCGGCTATAAGCTCGGCGCGCATTACTCTTCGCTGCATACGGTTATATAGCGCAAGCGCCGCCGAGGTCACGTATACGGAGTCGGTAGTTACACCGTCGCCCCACAGTCCCGTGTCGGTATTCTGTATAGAGTGAAGAAAATCTGCCGCCGCGTCCTCAAGTCCTGCCGCTGCGATGTGGTTACCCGCGGACGCGAGCTTGTGCATTGACACAACAGCCTTGCCGCCGAAGTCGAGGGTGTTAAGATAGTTAAGAAAATGCTCCCTTGACGAGAAGATATCCGCATCGGCACATTCGGCGCCGCTTTTCAGCCTTGTCAGCGCGTCAGCGTACGGAAGGTCAAAGTCAAGCCAAGACGAGAGCGCCATAGCCCAACCGAGATCTCTGTTTTTTCTTGAGGGCTTCGAGTCCGAAAGCGAGCGCGACCACTGCGGGTGATAGAAATATCCGCTGTCAGGGTCCTCAAGAGAGCAGATAAAGCCGGCTATCCTGCGTCTGACACTCTCGGGAATTTCGTCATATTCTGATATTACGCCCGACGCCTGCAAGAGAACTATCGCCTGATAGGTGCTCTCGATATCGGGCAGATATCCGTCGCTCTCCTTAGCTTCCTCGGAGTAATAAAATCCGCCTATGCAGGAATCGAAGAGTCCGCCGAGCCAGGACGGTATATCCTCGCCGAAAACCGCGTGCAGCTTCTTCAGCGCGCTCACGAGAGCCTCGCCGTCACCTCCCAAGAGAGAAACCCTCTTACAAAGCTCCGACCATTTTTCTTCCTTTTTATTATATTGTTTATTTAATAAAACACCGTCTTTAGTCATACTTATAATCATTCCTTTCATATGAGAGGTCGTTTGTCTTCGGTTTCCGTCGGGAAATTCTTTCCATCTCTTACGGAACGAAAGACACGAACGACGGTTTGAAAATTTATTTTCAAACTTTTCTCCTTAAAGTAAGCCGTTGCCCCAACGCTCCGTCTTTCTGAACGCGGAGGGGGAAACTCCAACGAGTCTCTTAAAAACTCTGCAATAATACGCGGCGCTTGAAAATCCGAGAGCTGAAGCTATCTCCTCTACCGTCATATCGCTATCGAGAAGCATGCTCTTTGATTTTTCCATCTTTATGGTGCTTATATATTCGTTTATCGTGTTGCCTGTGTGGCTTTTTATCACGTTGTAGAGGGTGGTCTTTGAAAGATGCGTTCCGCGCGCTATATCCTGCGCCGTCAGCCTCTTATCTACGTTTTCATTGACAAATGCCCGTACCTCCTCTATCCTTCTGTCCTCTCTTGGCTTTAGGATACGCTCTGCCATAAGGAACTTAACCAGCATCTGTGCCATATCGGATATTCCCTCTATCCTCTCACGCTCAAATACGGGAAGCGAGCCATACAGCTCCTCCGCCTTCTTTAAGTCTATGGGCAGGTCGGATATAAGCTCCTCTATTTCCTCTGTGTCGGAGCTTTTTACGTGGCCGAGCATAGCGTAGCCGACGATATCACCGCCGTAGGTGATAGGCACAGCCATCTCCACAAGACCCGCGTGGCAGACGTGTATCACGGCGCGCCCCGTTTCCCTGCACTTCTCAAGCAGAGCGCAGTTTGAGTCCATACACCGCGAAAGACCGCGCTTGTTTTCCTGTATAAGCTGGCAATAGGGATTTTTAAGCTTTTTCGAGCCGAGCACGGAATAGTCCTCGTAAAGTATGCTTATGCTTACTCCGATAGAGGAATAAAAGCTGTTTATCGCGCTCTCGAGCCTTTGAGCATCAAATTCCAGAAGCATCTTAATCTCCATTTAATAGATTATTTTAATAAGTAAAAACGCAACTCGTTCCTATGCTAATTCTATAACATTCCCCGAGTAATGTAAAGCCGTTTTGGTCATATGTGATAAATATTGAAAGTTTTTTGTTTACTTTTACAACTGAAAAGTACAAAAAAGTAAAAACTAAAAGAACGCACCAAAAGCTGTCAAATAAAGGCAAAAGGACTTGACTTTTGCCAAAATATATTGTATTATATATTTATACGATTTTCTTGAAAGGAATTTATTATGCCAAGCATCAAGGATATTTTCAGTATTGCCAGTATCGTCTTGACGGCAATCTTTGCTATCGTAGTCATTCTTAAGACGAGAAAGGGCGCGAAGAGAGGCGCTTATCAGCAGCCTATACACCTCGGTGTCGTGCTTATCGGCGCTATCATCTCCTTCATCGCCACGCTTATTCTCTCATCGTCTGTATTTACGGCGCTTGACGGCTTCACTATGGAGGAGCTTGTCGGCAAGGTTGAGTCGCTTACGGGCGCTCCCTTTGACGAGCAGATGAGAAGCGTTATTCTCGCTATCAATCCTTCGACGATAACAGCGCTTCTTGCGCTTCCCGTAGCGCTCATGTGTCCTATAATCTTCACTTTGTGCTACTTTGCGCTCAGCTTCTTAACCAACACCGCCTATAAGATAGTGTGCAAGGCTTGCGGTCTTCAACGCCGCCGCGACACCGTCGGCAAGGTTATCGGCGCCTCACTCGGCGCTCTTGAGGGTGTTCTGGTTATGACGCTCTTCCTCGTTCCCATAAGCTCGATATTTAATCTCGCAACCACTGTAACAAGCGAGATTAAGACCGACGATGCGGCTACTATCGAGGTGTTTGAGGCTATTGACGGCTTTACCGAGACTCCTGTGATGCAGCTTGCAAGCTTTGCGGGCGGTGACTTCCTCACCCGCGAGCTGACGACAGTACACGTTCAGGACAGCGACGTTAATCTTTCGAAAGAGATTGCCGTCGGATTTGAGATATTTAATAACATTTCCCTGATTTCCAATCTTGGCGAGGGAGAGATAAGCGACGAGCAGAGGGCGGCTGTCAGCGCTATTATCGCGGCTCTTGAGCGCTCTGATTATCTGCCTCTCATTCTCTCCGACGCGACCCACGCTCTGTCTGCGCTCGTGTTTGGCGACGTTCCCGAAAATCCCACGAAGCCTGAGGAAAAGCTGACCAAGGCGCTTGCCGATATGCTCTCCTCATCCACTCCCGACACGATAGTAGACGACCTCGCGATGATTATGGACGCGGCGTTCCTTCTTATCGACAACGGTGTGTTCGAGGCTCTTGAGGGCGGTGACGAGGACGCTATCACGACCCTGCTCTCCCAGCGCGACGAGGAAGGAAACTCCATAATCAAGCAGGCAATCCGCCTCCTTACGAGCAACCCCAGAACCAGCGGTATCATAGCCGCGCTCAACGAGCTGTCCGTATCTCTTATGTGTCAGAGCATGGGCATTGAGGGCGATGCGGCGCAGGTGTATGAGGACCTTAAGCAAGGACTTAACGACGTTGCGGCAATAACTCCCGACAGCTACGAAACCGAGGAGGAATATCACGAGGCTCTCGGCGAGACTCTTAACCAGACTCTCGTAAACAACGGTATTGAGCTTGAGGAAGAGATGCTCGACACTATGACGGGCTACGTCGGCGACTATCTCGAGGAAGCGAGAGAAAACGGCACTCTCGACGAGCAACTCACCGATGAGAACGTAACCGAAATTATTCTTACATATTACGACGCGTACCTTCAGTACCAGGAGAACGGCACCGTTCCCAATATACCCGGACTTCCCGGCGGTGAGGGCGACGGCGGTAACGGCGATAGCGGCAATAACGGCGGCACGCTCCCCTCTATCCCCGGCGGTGACAGCGATAGCAATAACGGCGGTACGCTCCCCTCTATCCCCGGCGGTAACGGCGGCGACGCTCAGAACTGATTTTTAATAATACCTCTTATTCCCCCGATTTTTTCGGGGGATTTTTTTGCCTCAAGGGTGTCTGCCACAGCGCGAAGCGGCTTTAAGAAAGAAAGGGTAATCGGTAGGGGTAATACTATCCTAACCTATCCTTACCTAACCTATACTAACCTATCCTTACCTAACCTGTGTTACCGGGGTGTCAACAAAACGTCAACACTTTGTATTCAGAAATCTCGACCTCGCCTCCTCCGAATCAATGGATAAAACGTACGCTCCCGACTCGTCAAGAGTCAGCTGCTCGCGCTCTGCCTTGCACAGCGTGGGCTTGTAACGGTCCTTGGCTATGAGATTATGTATTTTCCAGTGCCTTATCACCAGCGGTCCGCTCTGGAATTTAATGAGAAATCCCGCGTCACATAAGGCGTCAAGGGATTTTTTGTTTGCTCGGCAGGTTGCCATTACCTGCCTTGAATTTTCGACAAATCCATCGTCATCTGCCGACATCAGCAGCATATAATAAAGAAGCTGCGACTTGTCACTCAAGGACGCAAAAGCATCCTTTGTAATTACCTTTTTAGAAATCATTCTGCGGTCTGCCATCTTTGTTTTTCTCCTTTGTGTTTTTGAAAATTTCGTTGGAATTTTTGTTTTGGAAATGAAAAGTTTCACACTCAAAATCATTTTTTTGCTCTGCTTTTTCAATTTTTTCGGCACAAAAATGAAAACTTTTCAAAGCTTTTTCGCCAAAACCATCAGCAAAATTAAAATTTAGCTGTGGATTTGTGTTAGTTTGGGTGTTGAAAACTTTTTTGCTTGCAGGAATATTTTAGCATAAAATCACCCGCGTGTAAGTATACCCCCCTCCCAAAAACGAGAGGTGGATTTTTTATTTTTTCAGCAAAATGATACAAAAAAACCGACCTTTTGTTAAGGTCGGTAAATTTTAGTGCCAATTCATTCTACATACGAACGGCTTCAAGAACGAATTTCAGCGCCATGGATACGCCCTTCTTGAAGGCGAAAAGCTCCTTATACTCCTCCTCTTCCGTGCGGCAGGCATCGTAGCTCTCAAACAGCTCCTGCTCCGCAACGCACAATGCATCACACAGGCTGTCCTCGGCATCAACAACCCTCGCCCTGAGGGCTTTTTTCTTTTCGTCGTTATCGGGTGACGCAAGCTCTTTTTTGTACTCCTGCCACAAGCCTTCTATTATACTTTCCATGGTGATATCCTCTCTCTGCATAGAGTCAATTTGTTTTGTTCATTATTATTTTAGCATACGCACGTATGCATTGTCAAGTCATACATTTGTATGCGTGATATAATTTAGAAAAAACAGAGCGTACAGCACGGCTCGGATTGGAGAGGTTATGTACTATCAGCGCATAAGAGATTTGAGAGAGGATTCGGACAGTACCCAAGAGCATATTGCATCTATACTTAAGATATCGCGTCAGCACTATTCCCTGTATGAGAGAGGCGAGCGCGAGCTTCCTATGCACCATTTTATTACGCTCGCGCGATATTACAACGTAAGCCTTGATTACCTTGCGGGACTTGTTGACACACCCAAAAAGCTATATCAAAAATAGTTAAGATAACAAAAGCACTCCCCCGTTACCGAGGGAGTGCGAATTTTATATTTGCCTTATTCAGCCATAGCGCGAAAATTTTGAGAGAGATTTTTCGTTCTTTCGACCGAAGCCGTAGTTACCTACGGCGAGCTTGTCGGAAAACGGGAAATATCACCGAAATTTTTAGCCATAGCGCGAAAATTGTTAGTTAGAATCGTTCACCGCGACCCGAAGCTGTAGAAATCTACTGCGAGTGGGAGAGGTGGGCGGTTA
>JAZOAA010000207.1:0-26144 GCA_045595265.1 Eubacteriales bacterium | reverse complement strand
GTTGTTATGTTATTTTTTATGATGCAGTATCTGTTACGGAGGATTTTATGGCGCGCAATTACGAGAAATTAAGTGCGGAAACGACAGAGCGGATAAGATCGGATATCGAGTCCGGAACACGTCCGAATTTTGCCGCGAAGGGATCGGATGCCGTAAGGCGTAATCCGAACTTTGATAAGGAGTCGGTGTGGCGTCCCGCGTATGTAAGGGACGTTGATAAAATAATGCACAGCCCGTATTATAACCGCTATACCGATAAAACACAGGTGTTTTCCTTCTATAAGCACGACGATATAACCAGACGCGCACTTCACGTTCAGCTGGTTTCACGCATAGCGCGCTCTATCGGCTCGGTGCTTAACTTAAACCTCGACCTTATCGAAGCTATTGCCCTCGGACACGATATCGGTCACACCCCCTTCGGTCATGCGGGCGAGCGCTATCTCTCCGAGGTTTATCATGCCGAAACAGGAAGGTTCTTTAACCATAACGTCCATTCCGTAAGAGTTCTTGACGGCATTTTTCCTCTTAATTTAACTCTCGATACTCTCGACGGAATTATAAGCCATAACGGTGAATTTGAGATGTCGGAGTATTATCCTAGCAAAATGCCCGACTTTGCCACGTTTGACAAAATTGTAGAATCCTGCTACGTAGATGAAAAAAATATACTAGAAATGATTCCCTCGACGTTAGAGGGCTGCGTGGTTCGTGTTTGCGATATAATAGCCTATCTCGGCAAGGACCGACAGGATGCGGAGAGAGCGAAGCTAATTGAGTCGGATGCCGAGCTTGGCGATGCGGGAATAGGAACTATCAACTCCGAGATTATAAACAATCTTATGGTAAATATTATAGAGCAAAGCTATGGAAAGCCTTATATAATGCTTGACGAGGAGCACTATATGGGACTCAAGAATGCAAAGCGGATAAATTATGAGCAGATATATCGCCGCGAGAGTGTATCGCGCGTGCTTGATGAAACGGTAAGGCCGATGATTCAAAGGCTTTATTATAAGCTTCTCTCAGACCTGAAGGGCGGGGTAAAGTCCTCTCCGATATACGAGCATCACGTAGATTTCGTTTCGGGCAACCATTACGCTTCTCCCGTGCCATATATTGAAACAGAGCCTAATCAGATAGTAGTTGACTATATCGCTTCTATGACCGATGACTATTGCACCGAGCTTTATAAATATCTCTTCCCGGATAGCAACCTGGACATAAAATACCACGGATATTTTGAGCATCTTGAAGGCTCGATAGACGAGCTTTATGACAATATGCTTGCGCAGTATAATATTTTTGGACAATAAAAATACTAGATAGAATTTGTGGTGTTTTTGCAAATACTGCTGATATTTCAAGGCAGACATACAAAAATCGCTAGCTTAAATGCATTGCACATTTGAGCTAGCGCTTCTTTTTATCTATTAAGGTCCGATGCAATTATTTGTTTCATAGCTTCAATTCCCACGCGGATAGCACCCGTCGTGTCTTCAGTCATAGGCATATTCATTCCTAGCTTTTCCCGTTCTTGATTCCACACCGCGTGGAAGCAGCTGCCGCAGCGAACACCGAGTGCGCAGGCAACCACAAACAGCGCGGCTGATTCCATCTCGCTTGCCTTCACACCGAGACGCTTCCAGCTTTCCCACTTTTGCTGTAATTCATAATAAACCGGCGATCTTTCGGGCGCGTGCTGACCGTAAAAGGAATCTTTACACTGCACTATGCCGGTATGTGTACGGTAACCTAATTTTTCACTTGCATCTTTTAGCGCAGCCGTGATATCAAAGCTCGGTACGGCAGGGAATTCAATCGGCGCATATTCCATAGACGTGTGTTCATAGCGGATAGCTCCGGTAGCTACCACGATATCGCCCGGCAGCACGTCAAGATCAATTCCGCCGCACGTGCCAATTCGTATAAACGTATCAGCTCCGATTGCACTAAGCTCCTCCATAGCGATGGAAGCGGAAGGACCGCCAATGCCCGTGGAACATACCGAAACCTTTTCGCCGAGTAGCGTTCCGGTATAAATATTATATTCTCTGTTCATTCCTATGTGAACAGGATTGTTAAAATGCGACGCAATGCTCTCGCAACGTCCGGGATCACCGGGCAGAAAAACGTAACGGCCGACATCCCCCGACTTACAATGAATGTGAAATTGAGTTTTAGTATCCTGCATGATCATTACTCCTACTGCATTATTTTAAGATTTCCCGAAGCTGCACAAGCGCATCGTCATATGCGTCAAAGCTGATAACGTAATCGCATAGCGCCGCGTTTTTTTCAACGTATTCTAGAGCTACCAGACGGTTGACCCTGTCCTCAACGGAAGAATTTTTTTGAATAATATTAGCCATCAGCGCTTTTTTATCACGTTTAATAAATATCGTTGTTACGTTTTTGAATTGAGTTTTTAGAGACATAGCTCCGCAGATATCCATTGTGGTAAGAACTCTTTTGCCGCTGGATAAAATGCGCTGAATATCTATTTTTTTCGATCCGTAGCCGTGGCCCGCATACATCGTGGACTGAAGCATCTCGCCGCTATCGCACATCTTTCTGAATTCGTCAACAGATACGTAATTATACCACGGGTTATGCACCAGCGCCGTTACGTCCTTCGTGGTATAGCTTGGAAGCTTTTCGAAGCTTTCGTTTTCCGCAAGAAATCTAGCTGCAATTTTAGATTTTCCGCTTCCTGAAGGACCGACAAGAACTACGATATCAGAATCGTCAAGGCCTTGCGAGCTGGTCTTCGCGGAATAGCTCTCGGCAATAATTTCTACTATTTTGAGAAACTCGTCATAGTAATTTACCGCGAGCATTCCCGTAGCCTCCTGATTCCACGGACGACGCATTAAAACAGGGTATTTTGCGTTGGAATTAAGAATATTATGCATCGCATCATCAAAAAGGATATCCGTGTGAATTTTATCCTTCCTTGCTCCCATATAGATATGATCGGCGGGAATTTCGGGAAATTCTTCCATAATTCTCTGCGCGCGGATACCCATAAATTCGGGAGGAACAGCGGTGGAAATAAAGACCTCCGTCATCTGACTGAGCTTGCGCACAAACTCCTTCGCTCCCTCATAAACGGGCTGCGTGCGGTAAAACTCCGCATCGTTAAAGTAAGGATAAATGCTGTCGATACGAGTGCCGAGCTTTCCCCAACTGGATTTTTCATAGATCGTCATAGGTGGGTTGAATTTATGCTTTTCGTTTGCTAATTTAATTGCGTAGCTGGTACACTCCATTAAAATATCGTCTACGTCTAAAGCGGTAGACAGTTTGTATTTTCTGTTCATATGATTTCATCGCTTTCTTTTGAAAATTCGCGGTGCAATCAATCCTTAAAACAGAGTAATCTGCTATTTAAGGATTAATAGCTATAACAACGGAATTTACAAGCTCAATTACGGTATCACCCGAGCTGTATTGATATTTCTTCACAGTCGATTTGATGATCACGACGTCGCCCGCTATCGGTTTTATTGACATAGCGTCGTATCTATTCCCGTAGGAATCGTCGAGTCCGTAGACGTAAATTTGATCTCCGTTTTCGTCGGTTAAATAAAAGTTTCCGTATGTTGTATTTATAATATTGCTTACTGTGCCTTTATAATAAAGATATTCCGTGGTTTCTTCGCCTGTCGCGAGAGCTTCGCCTACCTCGAGCGCGGTGCTGATAGGGGTTATGGTATATTGCTCGTCAGGCGTGGATGTACCCCCTGCATCTAACTCACCGTTTTCGATGGCCTTTGCCAGAAGATCTCTTGCGTAAGTGGTCTCGTCGTAATAATCAACTATTGTAAGACCATTATATTTGTAAAGCGCCGTATAGGTGTCTACTACGACGTAATATACATTGGTAGCTATTATATCCGAGGAGTCGAAGCCTTCCTTTAATGCAATATGATAGCTGCTGTTTGTAGTTTCGATAAAACGATCTTTAAGCTTCGTTCCGCTTACTCTGCAAAGAACAAGCTTGTTGTTAAAAGGTAGGAGGGATAAAATATCGGCATAGGTTGCTTTGCCTGCATACAGGTTATAGGGAGATCTCGTTTGTAAAAATCCTCCGCCCAGCACTATATCGTACTGTTCGCCCCATTTTTCCTCTCCTGCCTCATAGTAAAGCTCAGCAACGTAATCGGCAACATTATCAGAGGAATGGTAGCTCGAAACGTTTCCGAGAGTAGCGTAAGCGTAAGTAATAATATCCGAATACTTATCTTCAATCGCCTCGGTAGCAGCGTGATCGGCAAGCCCTGCATAACTATTGTTTGTCACGATGTTTTTTTCGTTAACGCTCTTTGCACCGGTGACCGAGTTTACGGAGATTTCTACGTGAGATAATCCGTAATTTTCACCGCCGCCCTGAATATGAACGATACCGTTATTATCCGTTTTTATATACGACTGATGGGTGTGCGCTTCAAATACTACGTCAACGTAACCGGCAGATAGGGCGGTGTCATAATGATTAAAGGTACTGCTGCCGCCGTCAAGTCCGTCGTGAAGAGAATAAACTATGATATCCACGCCAAGAGCGCGAAGCCTCTGCGACTCCGCCTTAACGAGATTCGTAAGCTCGCTTCCTACCTTGAAGTTTACGTCGGTGACCATATCCGAGGAGATAGAGCTGTAACAGTCGCCGATAGCACCGATAATGCCTATCTGCACGTCGCCGCGCTCTACGATTACCGAGGGAGTACAATAATCGGCAAGCTTTCCCGTATAGTTGTTATAAACGTTTATGGCAAGGAAGGGAAATTCGGCAATAAGGACGTTGTCCTCTATAACCTGCTCGCCCCAGTCAAACTCGTGGTTGCCGAGAGTCATAGCTGCAAATCCCAGCTCGTTCATCCAATCCACCATGATCTTACCGTCGGTAAGCACCGACTCGGCAGAGCCCTGCCACATATCACCGGAGGAGAGGAGAACTATGTGGTCATCCTCTTTCGCTCTGTTTTCAAAGTATGTACCAAGCTCGTCGACTCCGGGCTGTGAATCGCTGTCACAGAATTTTCCGTGCAGGTCGTTTATGGCATAAAAATCTACCACGACGATGAGATAATCGCCGCAATCATCACAGTAATCGTTTTTATCATCGTCAGAGTGAGTGTGAACGGATGAATCACCGCCTTGACCGTTACCGCCTCCGCTATTATCGCCTCCTGTGTTGCCGTTGCCGGTATTATCACTGCCGCCACCGGCGTTGCCGATGCCGTTATCGGAACTGTCATTTTCACCGCCTATGTCGGAAGAGCCGCCGTTTATATAATCCCCCGGCTCACAGGCAAATAGCGACGTAAGCATCGCGAGAGCAACCAGAAGTGCTGTAAATGTATATATAATTCTTTTCATAGTCATTCTCCTTTTGTTGAATTATACCATAAATTAATACGTTTGTCAATAAATGAAGAAAATCGCCTATCAGTTATCAACTCTTATGTAGTAACTCCAACCGTCTATTGTGCATTATGGTGAATTTTGTCATTCTTTTTTGCGCAATTTGTCAAAAAATGTTTTTTGGGTTGAAATGGTAATTTTAATGTGTTATAATGAAGTGTCAAAACATTTTTACAAATACAGGAGAATGATTTATGAAGCAATGGATGAAGCGTGGCACAGCGCTTGCTATGGCACTTCTTATGTGCATATCCTTCCTTCCGGTGTTCTACATCGACGCAAGTGCCGCGGAGTCTGCAACTGTCAATTATACTTATTCAGCCGATGGCAAATACGTTTACAACTGGGGTACACGCGAGGAAGTGGCAACCTTCCTCTCTCCGATGGCTATTGATTTCTACGAGGATCAGAATACGTCATACGATGAGCTTTCCGAGTATGCAGGCGGTACAAGCCAATCCAATGCTCCCGATAGTGATCTGTATGAAGAATTACAGACTTTGATGACGGATGCCCATACACATCAAACAGGATACGATGAAACTAAAGATCTTTATATGTACACCGATTGCCAGAATGGCGGCGGTAAGATTTCTTCCTTCTATTCCGGCGCTGAGATTGGACCTGAATGGGGATCTTCGCCGACGTGGAATCGCGAGCATACCTGGCCTAACAGCAAGGGCAAGGGCAACGGTGAAAACGATATTATGATGCTCCGTCCTACTGCACAAAGCGAAAATTCCAGCAGAGGAAACGAGGCATACGGTAAGAGCGCCGGTTACTACAATCCTAATAGTGCATCAAATGATAAGTATGATCTTCGCGGTGACGTGGCTCGTATATTCTTGTACGTTTACGTTCGTTGGGGTATTACAGATGGCAATGGAGAGTGCGATTCCCAAGGTAAGCCGTATACTACGTGGGGTTCAAACGGTGTAATGGAGAGTATGGAAGTTCTCCTTGAGTGGATGGAGGCAGACCCTGTTGATACATGGGAGCTTGGACGTAACGATTCCGTTCAGTCCATCACCGGTACTCGTAATGTCTTCGTTGACTATCCCGAGCTTGCATTCCTTCTCTTTGGGGAAGATGTCCCGGATATGCCAACGCCCTCGCTTGAAGCAAGCGGCGGTTGTGAGCACACTTACGACAACGGTTGCGATGCTATATGCAACAGTTGCGATGCCGTAAGAGAAGATCTTACTCATACTTACGATCATAACTGTGATACGGTTTGTAATTTCTGCAATTATGTAAGAGAGCCCGGTTCTCACGTTTACAGTGCCTTTTGCGATCCTACTTGTGAAAATTGCGACTATGTAAGAGAAGCAAGCTGCCGCTACGCAAAGTGGACTGTAATAGTAGAGGCAACGGAAACCGAGGCAGGACTTGAGAAGAGCGCCTGCATCTATTGTAGGGAAGAGACCGAGAGAGAAATTCCGAAGCTCGAGATTCCCGAGGACGAGCCCGAAACTCCTCCCACCGAAGATACACCGAACGAGGAACAGCCTATTACACCTCCGTGTATAAGCGACGGCGGTGCGCAGGAAATCCCGGCAGAGAGCGAACCGCAAGGATTTTTCGAGGCTATTGCCGCATTCTTCCAGGCAATCTTTGATATGATCGCATCACTCTTTAAGTTCTAAATAAAAGGCAACTGCCCGTACTGACCAATCGGATAATTGGTGAGCGCGGGCAGCTTTGTTTTTGGTTTTTTATTTAAGCGTTTGCGATTTGTCTGGCAACGAACACTCCGCTTGCTGAAGCGTGTGAGAGGGAATGAGTAATTCCGCTTCCGTCACCGATGATGTAAAGTCCTTTGTATTTTGTTTCAAGGTTTTTATTCACCTTGACCTCCATATTGTAGAACTTAACCTCAACACCGTAAAGCAGCGTATCATCGTTTGCAGTACCGGGAGCTATTTTATCAAGAGCCTCTATCATTTCGATTATACCGTCAAGAATTCGCTTTGGAAGCACAAGGCTCAGGTCGCCCGGAGTCGCGTTAAGTGTGGGAGTGACAAACGACTCGGCAATTCTGCTCTCGGTAGAACGCTGACCGCGAATAAGATCCCCGAATCTTTGAACGATAACACCTCCGCCGAGCATGTTGCTGAGACGTGCTATTGATTCACCGTAGCTGTTAGAGTGCTTGAACGGTTCTGAAAAATGCTTTGCAACGAGCAGTGCGAAGTTCGTGTTGTTTGTTTGCCTTGCGGGATCCTCGTAGCTGTGTCCGTTGACGGTTATAATTCCCGATGTATTTTCGGTTACGACAGCGCCCTTTGGATTCATGCAGAACGTACGTACCTTATCGCCGTATTTTTGAGTTCTGTAAACGATTTTGCTTTCATAAAGCTCGTCTGTCAAGTGCGAAAATACCTCTGACGGCAGCTCTACGCGAACACCTATGTCAACGCGGCTGGATTCGGTGGGAATATCTAAATCAGCACATACCGACTCCATCCATTTGCTTCCGCTGCGTCCTACTGAAACGATACATTTGTTAGCGGTATATTCTTTATTCAGCGATGATATCTTATATATTCCGTTTTCGTAACGAATGTTCTCTACGGGAGAGTTGAAGAAAAATTCCACCTTGTCGTGAAGATATTCATATATGTTGTTAAGCACGACGTAATTTTTATCTGTGCCGAGGTGGCGTACCGAAGCATCCAGGAGGTGAAGATCGTTTTGCATACATATTTTTTTGAATTTACTTCCGGCAGTTGAGTAGAGCTTTGTTCCTTCGCCGCCGTGCAGCATATTGATTTCGTCAACGTATTTCATCAGTTCGATAGCTTGTTGCTTTCCTATGTACTCATAAAGCGTTCCGCCAAAATCGTTTGTAATATTGTATTTGCCGTCGGAAAAAGCTCCCGCACCGCCAAATCCGCTCATGATAGAGCAGGTTTTACATTCAATGCAGGATTTGATTTTTTTGCCGTCAATGGGACATTTGCGGCGGCTGAGAGGGTTTCCCGCCTCAAAAACCGCTATTTTAAGGGAAGGGGCAAGCTTTGAAAGCTCATATGCCGAAAAAATGCCTCCCGGGCCGGCGCCTATAATTATTACGTCATAATTCATAAACTTGTCTCCTATAAGCAACAAAAACGTTGCTGTACTTAGCTAAACAATTATATCACGCGTCGGATAATTTGTCAAGAAATATGCGCTCGGTGTCTGTTTCGAATTGCAATTTACACCGAGATTATTCCGTACCTTTGATTGAGATTTATCTTTTTTCGACATAAAAATAAAAAAGTAGATGTTTTTTTGATATATGACTTGATTTTTCGCTCACTTCGTGATAAAATGATTCTGAAGGTTTTTTGTAAATTGAAGTGTATATGTTATTGTATGGGGGTGTTCTGATGTATGATTTTCAAAAGGCTGATATGTGGAAACGTATTTCCGCATGGCTCTTTGACTTTATTTTAATTGGCATCGTCATCGTCGGAATAGCTTTTGGGCTTTCCGTTGCGTTTAGATATGATACCCATTATGCAAATCTTGAGGCAAGCTACGATAAGTATGAAGAAGAGTACGGCATTGATTTGAATATTTCCGTAGAGGAGAGGGAAGAGCTTTCCGAAGCGGAGCTTGCGAAATATCGCGAGGCAGGGGAAAAGATGCAGAATGACCCTCAGATCCGCGGTTGTTACACCGTAGTTGTTAATCTCGTGCTTATCATAACCGCTGTTAGCATTATGCTTGGCTATTTCATTATGGAATTTGTAATTCCTCTTTTGTTTGGCAACGGTCAGACCCTGGGTAAGAAGATGTTCAGCATAGGAGTTATGCGTGTTGATGGAGTTAAGGTGACACCTCTACAAATGTTCGCCCGTTCCATTCTCGGAAAATGCACGTTGGAAACTCTTGTGCCTGTGTTTATAGTAATTATGGTTATTCTTCGAGTGACCGGAATAGTCGGAATTGCCGTTCTTGCGGCGATAGTTCTCTCGGAGATAGTTCTTCTCATTGCGACCAAGACCCGTACTCCGATTCACGACGTAATGGCGGGAACCGTAACCGTTGATATGGCAAGCCAAATGATATTTGATACTCCCGAGGAGCTTCTCGCTTATAAGCAGAGAATACATGCTGAGGCGGTCAACAATATCAAGGAACAAACTAAGAGCGCTTAATTTTTTTATATAGAAAATATTTATGCAGAAAGGCGAAACGGTATGAAAATTGTTTTGCAGAATTTGACAAAGATTTTCCCCGCCCGTGACAAAAAGAACGGCAAGGAAACCATCGCTGTCAACGACTTCACGTTTACCATTCCGGATGGTAAGCTTGTAGGACTTCTCGGTCCTTCCGGCTGCGGTAAGAGTACTACTCTTTATATGATAAGCGGCCTTCAGCCCCCCTCCGGCGGTAAAATTTTCTTCGGTGAGGATGACGTAACAGAGCTTACTCCCGAAAACCGCGGCGTAGGTCTTGTGTTCCAGAACTACGCGCTTTATCCTCACATGACGGTTAAACAGAATATTCTGTTCCCGCTTCAGAACCTTCGCGGCGAGGACAAGCTTACTAAGGAGCAGATGATTGAGAGAGCATATGAGGCTGCCAAGCTTGTTCAGATCGACGAGCTTATGGAGCGTAAGCCCAGCGAGCTTTCCGGCGGTCAGCAGCAGAGAGTTGCAATTGCCCGTGCGCTTGTAAAGATGCCTAAGGTTCTTCTCCTCGACGAGCCTCTCTCAAACCTCGATGCGCGCCTTCGTCTTCAGACCCGTGAGGAGATTAGAAGAATTCAGAAGGAAACCGGCATCACCACTATTTTCGTAACGCACGATCAGGAGGAGGCAATGTCCATCTCCGATATTATCGTAGTTATGAAGCTTGGTGTAGTTCAGCAAGTAGGCGCACCCCAGGATGTTTATGACGATCCTACAAATCTCTTCGTTGCCAAGTTCCTCGGTACTCCTCCCATCAACGTATTCAAGGGTGCAGTTAAGGGTGGAAAGCTTGTAATAAACGGAGCAGAGGTTCTTGACGTTCCCGGCGTTGATGACAGGGAGGTGTTTGTCGGTATTCGTCCCGAGGGCTTCATTCCCGCAGCAGACGGTGCTTTTGAGTGTAATCTTACCAACGTTGAGGTGATGGGCCGTGACGTGAGCGTTGTTTCTACCAATGGTGCGTCTCTCAACCCCTTCGTTCGTTCTATAGTTGATGCGGATTATAAGATTGATAAGACTGCTGCTACGATCAAGTTCTCTCTCAAGCCTCATAAGGTATTTCTCTTTGACGCGGAAACGGAAGAAAGAATTAGATTTGAGGTGAACTGATTATGACTAATCAATCGGTCGCTAATAAAAAATTCACGTGGTACAAAATCAGCAAGAAAATTGACGATTTTTGCTATAAAATTAAATTTGATAAATGGAAGGCTTGGCTATATCTCCTTCCCACGCTCATTCTTCTTGCAATCTTCACCTTCTGGCCTATCATAAATACCGTAAAGATGGCATTTACGGTATATTGGGATCCGGAAGCTCCGGTTTACGAGTATGATGAGAGCGGAAACATCGTTACCGACGATGATACAGGTAAAAAGGTTATTTTAGGTTACGGTGAATATAAGGGCTACAACATAGCGCTTGATATAGCCGGTGAAACCGATTTTCAGTTCGGTATAAATAACTTCACATCGGTAATTAAGTACAACGGTTTCCTGCGTATTATGCAGAACACCATTATACTGTGTATTGCCACCGTTCCAATCTCTACCTTCTTAGCGCTTTTGATTGCTGTGTGTCTTAATGCAATCAAGCCTCTCAGAAGATTCCTTCAGACCATATTCTTCATGCCTTACGTTACTAACTCGATAGCGATAGGTATGGTGTTCGCCGCTATGTTCAATATCGTAGGTGTTAACGAGCATAACCTTGAGGCGAGCAGATCTCTAGGTATTATAAACAGTATACTGGGCGGTCTTGGTATGGATCCTGTAAACTGGGTTAACCAAGGCTCGGATTACTGGGCTAATATCGCGGTAATGGTTATTTACATAGTTTGGAACGCACTACCGTTTAAGATTCTTATTCTTCTCGGCGGTCTTCAGAGTGTTAATAAGCAGTATTACGATGCAGCAAAGATTGACTCGACTCCTCCGTGGCGCGTGTTTACAAAAATCACCGTTCCGCTTCTTTCTCCCATGATTGCATACGTTGTTATCACGGGCTTCATTGGCGGATTTAAGGAATATACGAGTATTATAGGTATATTCGGTGAGGGAATGCAGCCTCCCGGAGCAGGTGCGGGAACTCCCAGACTTCAGACGATGGTAGGTTACATCTACGATGCATTGGGAACAAACTCGCAGGGTACGGCATCTGCAGCAGCCATTATTTTGTTCTTGCTTATCTTTGCGGTTACTCTCGTTAACCTTTACGTAAGCAAGAAGAATACTCATTATTAATATAAGGAGGGCTTTTTAATGTCTGAATCTAAGATTGTAACAATGAAAGAAAAGGATTTGAAGAAGGTTACCTCCGTGCAGAAGGTGATGAAGATAATCGCGCAGATTTGTCTTTATCTCTTCCTTGGAATTATGGCTCTTATCGTAGTGTTCCCGTTCTATTGGATGATTATTTCATCTCTTAAGAGCGTTCCCGAATATGAGCTTCCGATTCCTACACTCTTCCCGGAAACAATAGTGTGGTCAAACTATGCCGAGGCTATTAAGGCAGCAGACCTTTACAACCTCTTTAAGAATACCGTTATAGTCGGTGTTGTGTCCACGCTGCTTTCTCTTGTAATTACGGTTATCAGTGCCTTTGTATTTGCAAGACTTGAGTTCAAGGGTCGCGATGCGCTCTTTGCACTCCTTCTTGCCACGATGATGATCCCCGGTGAGCTTTTCACGATTACTAACTATATCACAGTATCCCAGTGGGGCTGGGTAGGTAACGACCTTACAGCCTGGGAGGGTTACGGCGTGCTTATAGTACCGTTCCTCGTTAGTATTTTCTACATTTATCTATTAAAGCAGAACTTTATGCAGATACCTAACGAGCTTTATCTTGCCGCCAAGGTTGACGGCACCAAGGATCTAAAATATCTTTGGAAGGTAATGATTCCTCTTGCGCTTCCCACTCTTATATCTATTACTATCCTTAAGATGATGGGAGCATGGAACTCTTACGTATGGCCAAGACTTGTTACCACAAAGGAGTATCACCTTATCACAAACGGTCTCCGTACTGCATTCCAGGATGCTAATACGGGCACTGCTAACATTCCGCAGCAGATGGCAGCCGTTACGATGGTATCTATTCCTCTGTTCCTCGTGTTCATATTCCTTCGTAAGTATATTATGAAGGGAGTATCGAGATCCGGTATCAAGGGATAATTTGTTTTTAATGACGAAAGTCTTAAAAAATAAAAAATATAAAGGATGGAAAACAAAATGAAGAAGATTATCGCACTCCTTCTCCTTGTTGTTATGGCTCTTGGTATGGTAGCCTGTGACAACAACCAGCCAAGCACTAACCCGGGCGGAAATACGGGCGGCGGCTCGACTGAAAAGGTGCGTTGGGATGTACCTGTAGAGGGCTTCGATACCGAAACCCCTATCACCATCACCTTCTCGCACACTATGGGTAAAAACCTCAGCACCGTTCTTGATAGATATATCGAGAAGTTTAACGAGATTTACCCCAACATCACCGTTGTGCACACCCAGATCGGTGGCTACGACGAGGTTCGTGACCAGACCAACAAGCAGCTCACAGCTAACAATCAGCCCAACATAGCGTACTGCTATCCCGACCACGTTGCTCTTTACAACGTTACCAAGAAGGTAATTCCTCTTGATAACCTTATTGAGAGCACTATTGAGGTGAAGAAAGCAGATGGTACCACCGAGGTTCTCGGTCTTACCGAAGCGCAGAAGGCCGATTTCGTTCAGACCTACTACAACGAGGGCGCCGCTTTTGACGCTGCAGGCACAATGTATACTATGCCTCTCTCCAAGTCTACCGAGGCGCTCTTCTACAACAAGACCTTCTTTGACGAGCATGGTCTTACCGCTCCTACCACTTGGGTAGAGATGGAGGCTGTTTGCGCTCAGATCAAGGAAATCCTCAAGAATGACAACAACTCCACGAACGACGGCGATATTCCTCTCGGTTACGACTCCGAGGCTAACTGGTTTATCACTATGACCGAGCAGTACGGATCTCCCTATACCTCTAACGATAAGAATGACCACTTCCTCTTTAATAACAAGACTAACCGCGACTTCGTTAAGGAACTCAGAGAGTGGTATCAGTCAGGCTACGTAACCACCAAGGAGCTTTACGGTGCATATACCTCCAAGCTCTTCACTAACACTGATCCTACTAAGCCCACTTGCTATATGTGCATCGGTTCTACCGGTGGTGCAAGCAACCAGATTCCCATCGGTGAGGATGGTAGCTTCCCCTTTGAGGTTGGCGTTGCAGCTATTCCTCAGGTAAATCCCGAGCAGCCTAAGGCTATCTCCCAGGGTCCCTCCCTTTGCATCTTCAGCCAGGTTGGAGACACTGATGACTATGACGATAAGCAGGAAGTACTTGCTTCTTGGATCTTCGTTAAGTATCTTTGCACGACACCCGAGTTCCAGGCTTCATTCTCTAGAACTTCCGGTTATATGCCTGTTATTAATTCCGCGAAGGAAATGGAACAGTACGCAAACTGGCTTAATAATGCAAACGGCACCGGCAACCTTGTAGCAACCGTTGCTAAACTTGCATTCGAGCAGTCAGACGCTGCATTCGTATCTCCCGCATTCAACGGCTCTACCAAGGCTCGTGATCAGGTTGGCGCGCTTATTCAGTATTGCTTCACCACTCCCGCAGAGGACGTTGATGCTATGATCCTTAAGGCATTCCAGGATGCTATCACCGAGTGCCTGAGCGAAAACTAACGCTTGCTTATTAAGGTAATTAAGGAATGATTATGAATAAGTTATCAAAGCTTTTGATGCTTCTTGCTGTAATCGCAATGCTCGTAGGCTCCTTTGCAGCCTGCGAGCTGTTCCCCACGGATAACGGGGGAGAGCAGATCGGAACAGGCAACGGCGAAAATCCCGGCGGCGATGATTCGGGCGGTGGCAACAACGAAGAAGAAATTACTTTCGTTGACTATGCCGCTCAGCTTAAGTTTAATGAGAACTCCGGCAAAAAGTGGACTTACGCTACTGTAAAATCCTACATTGACGGCGACACTACTCATTTCTACGTTGACAAGAGTGTTATTCCGGAAGGATACGTCAAGGCGAGATACCTTGGTATCAACACTCCCGAGTCTACCGGTATTGTTGAGCCTTGGGGCAAAAAGGCATCAAATTATACTAAAACACAGCTTAAGAAAGCTGAATCTATTGAAAACGGAATTATAATCGAGTCTGATACAGCTACGTGGGATCTTGATTCCACAGGAGATAGATATCTTCTTTGGATATGGTACAAGACCTCGGAAGACGCAGAGTACAGGAATCTCAATATCGAGATTCTCCAGCAGGGCCTTGCATACGGTTCGGGTACCACCTCTAATACGTATAGCGAGTATACCTCGGCAGCTCTTTATCAGGCAAACACAATGAAGCTTCTTGTCTTTAATAGACAGGAAAAGGATCCCGATTTCTACTATGGCAAAGCCGTAAACCTCACTCTTAAAGAACTTAAGGCTAATTGCGAAAAGTACGAGGGCATGCTCGTTAAATTTGAGGCAGTCGTAGCAAAGCAGTCGGGCTATACGTTATACGTTGAGGAGTACGATGCACAGAACGATATGTACTTCGGTATGCAGATTTTTGCCGGAAACGGTTGTCCTATAATGGACAGATTTGCTATCGGTAACCGTGTTTCTATTATCGGAACTCTTCAGTATTGGGAAAATGGCGGTACGTACCAGGTTTCTAATCTTCAGTATGATATACTCTTCCCAGATGATGAGAGCGGTTGCCGAGTTCTTGAAACAGGACTTGAAGCATCATACCGTGAGGGCGATGTCAATACGATTATGAACGGCAAGATCAGTATCGACTCTTATGTTGAGCGCGAGGATGAAAACGGCGAGGTCGTAGAGGAACTAGAGACTGTTCAGTTTGACTACGGTGCGCTCGCGCTTCACAGTACCGTAAAGCTCTCAAATCTTACCGTTACAAGAGTTTATACTACAACCAACGACACTGCATCCAAGGGTGCTCTTACCATCACATGCAAGGATGAAAATGGCAAAACTATCGAGATAAGAACTGCATCAAAGCTGATTAGGGATGATGATACCATAGTGGTTGCTTCTGATTTCCCGGCAGGAACGGTTATCTCGGTTAGAGGTATCGTTGATTTCTTTGATGGATATCAGGTGAAAGTCTTTAATATCAATGATATTACGTTCGAAAACTGATATTTCTCGATTTCTGTTGCAATGATATAGAAGCAAAAAGTCAATTTGGCTTTTTGCCGCGGCTGAAAATTCAGCTGCGAAAAGGCTTCTCGGTCTTTTCGACAATCTATAATCATTATCATGAATTAGTTAATCACTTTTTGAAAATTAAAAACAAAAAATATAAAAAAGGAGCACTATCATGAAAAAAGTTCTAACCCTACTTCTCGTTTTTCTTCTTTCACTTTCAGTGTTAGCGGCTTGTGACTTCGGTAAAGAGCCTGACAAAGAAGACGAGACCATCACCGAGGTTGACAAGGATCTCCAGGACGCTTATGATTACATCAAGCTCACCTACAAGACCCTTGGCACAACCGCAGCAAGCTTCGAGGTAATGAAGAACGCGCCCGTTGGCGAAAAGATGTTCGCAATTACCTGGACCACTAACAACGAAGCAATCACCATCACTGAAACAGAAGATGGCAAATTCTACGTTGTTAACGTTCCCGCACCCGGCGATGCTGCTATCAACTACACCCTTAACTTCTCCATCCAGAATGACAATGGTGAGAAGAAGGAAGGCAGCTTCAACCTTACTGTACCTGCATACCAGGTTAATACCTTTGATGAGTATGCAGCAGCAGAGGATGGCACCTCACTTACCGTTCAGGGTATCGTAACCGGTGTTATCTCCAAGTCCACTAACTCTACTAAGGAAAACAGCCTCTTCCTCCAAGACCTTAACAACAACGGCGGCTACTACATTTACAATCTTGCAGAAGATCCCGCAGGTACTATCTCCGTTGGTATGACCGTTGAGGTAAAAGGTGAAAAGAAGAACTATAACGGCACCTTCGAGCTCGTTAACCCCGTAGTTACTGTTATTGATCAAACCATCAAGACTGTAACTCCCGTAGATTATACTGAAATCTTCGCGACAGCAGCAAGTACCGATGCTGCAGAGCTTATTGCAAAGCAGGGTATGCTCGTATCCATTAACGGTGTTACTCTTCTTAATTACACCGAAAGCGATGGTTATCACAACTTCGAGCTTGGAAACAACAAGTCTTATCTCAGAGTTTCTTCCTCTTCCAACTGTATCACTAAGGCAGAGGGCAAAACCGTTACCGAGACCTTCAACGCTAACTTCTATAACAGCGCTACCGTAACCGGTATCATAGCTGTATATAATAGCAACTTCTACCTTATGCCTGTTTCATCGGCTCCCTTCACCGAATTCGTTGAGCAGGAAAAGCCCGCTGACGTAAAGATTAATATTGCTTTGGAAAACACCAAGATTCCTAGCATCATTCAGGTCGCAGGCGATACTACACTTCCCACTACGTTCTCGAGCTTCTCCGACGTTTCTATCGCTTGGGAGCTCGTAGTAGGTGAGACTGCCGGTTGTGCTACTCTTAACGGCAGCACTCTTAGCGTTACTATCCCCGAGGCGGCAGAAACCATTACCCTTAAGGCAACCGCTACTTGTGGCAACGTTTCTTCCGAGCCCAAGGAATACACCGTAACTGTTAAGGGCATCGACACAATCACTGTTAAGGATGCTGATAACATCGCTGCTGATTTCGTAAAGAATCAGTATACCGAGGAAGTATTCTATATAACCGGTACTATTCAGCAGATTTCCAATGATATCTATGGTAATATGTACATAGCAGCAACCATCGACGGCGGTGAGTACGGTATTGATATCTACGGTCTTAATGATGTTGATGGCAAGAAGTATTCCGACTTCACCGGTTACAAGCCTCAGGTAGGCGATACCATCACGGTTCTTACTGTTGTTGGTAAGTACAATAACACTCAGCTTAAGAACGCAGTTCTCGTTTCGTACGCTCACAACTATGAAGCAAATGTTACCGCTCCCACTTGTAGCGCACAGGGTTATACCACTTACACCTGTAAGTGCGGCGACTCTTACGTTGCTGATTACACCGATAAGGGTGCTTGTAACTACGGTGACGTTACCGATACCACCGATGCAGTATGTATCGTTTGTGGCGTTAAGAACCACACTCACACCACCGTTGCAACTGATGTAGTTGTAGCTCCCACCTGCATTGCAGAGGGTTACACAGTTTACAAGTGCTCTGACGAGGCTTGTGCTTACACCGAAAACAAGGACGCTACTGAAAAGGTAGCTTGCGCTGATGCAAACGGCGACTTTAAGTGTGACACCGAGGGCTGTACCGAGCTCGTTCTTCCCGCAGCAGACTCTACTCTTACCATAGAGCAGGCGAGTGCTATTGGTGTTCTTACCACCACTACTCAGAAGTATTATATCACCGGTACCATTACCGAATTTTACAAGAACGGAACAACGTATGGTAACGTTTATATTAAGGATGAGAACGATAATACTATTCTCATTTATGGTCTCTACAGCAATGACGGTACTGTAAGATATGATTCTATGACTGTTAAACCCGCAGTTGGTGACACTATAACCGTATATGGTATCATTACTTCTTACAACGGTACTCCGCAGTTCAAAGACACTTGGCTTCAGCACAGCTACAACGAGTCAGTTACCGATCCTAACTGTAAGGACGACGGTTACACTACATACACTTGTAAGTGGTGTGGCGATACTTACACCGGAAACACCGTTCCCGCAGGTGACTGCTCCTTCGATGAGAGTGGCGTATGTACCGGTTGTGGCGCTCTGAACCACGAGCACGTATGGGATAATGGCGAAGTTACCGCTGCCACTTGTCTTGCAGACGGTTACACCACATACGCATGTACTCTTGACAATTGTACCAAGACTAAGGTTGAGAACGTTGTGACAGCTCTCGGACACGCATACACCGATGGCGTTTGCGCTAACGGATGCGGCATTGACGATCCCGATTATTACTTCCCCATGACCATTACCGAGGCTCTTGCACAGGCAGATGGCAAGAAGGTTCAGGTTACCGGTACTGTTATTGCTATTAACACCGCTTGGGATTCTTACTATAAGAATATCACCGTTACCATCGCAGACGGTTCCGGCGATACACTCTATGTTTATAGACTTGCTACCAATGTAGCTGTTAATGATGTAATCACTATTACCGGTGTAGTTGGCTCTTACAACAACGCAAAGCAGATCGCACAGGGCGCTACCGCTACTAACGTCGGTACTCACACTTGTTCCGAGTATACCGATGCTACTTGTAAGGATCTTGCTGCATGTATAGTTTGCGGTGTTGAAACAGGCGAACTTGCAGATCATAACTATGTTCAAGGCGTTTGTTCTGTTTGTAATCACGAAGAAGGTGCAGCGGAAGTTGTAACATCAAAGGCTACTTTGTCATATACTGGTTCCACTACTACCAACATGACCGGCAACAACGATGCTGCTACTCTCGGCCTTGATGCTACCATTTTCAGTGTAATTGGTAACAAGGGTAGCACAAACAACAACTGCGGCCTTAACAAGAGCGGTCAGATCAGACTTTACGGTAACAGTAGTGGTGGAAATGGTTCTTACTTCACAGTTACTTCTGCTGAGGGGTACACCATTCAGTCTATCAAGATAACATTCTCTAATACCACCAACAATAAGAACTGCCAGCTTACTGTAGATGGCGCTTCTACTACCTTTGATGCCACATCTGATACTTGGGAGATCGACATCAACTCTAACTCTTTCAAGCTTCAGAATGTAATCACTGGTGCTACCACTCAGATTTACATTGCTAGCATTGTAATTACCTATGTGGTTCCCGCTGAAGCATAAATCAGAAAAATATTAAGTTTTAATAATTTTCAGAACCACGCCCTCGGGCGTGGTTCTTTTTTAGCCTTCCCCTTGGGGAAGGTGGATTGCGAAGCAAGACGGATGAGGTATTCTATTCATAAAAGCTGGATTTATTCCAAAACCCATTGATTATTTTTCAAATTAGTGATATAATGTAAATGTAGAAAAATGTAAAAAGGACGTAAACTATGAAACACTTTAGCAAAGCATTAGTTTCCCTTATTTTAATTATATCAATGCTATTTAGCATCATCTCCTGCGACAATTCGGGCGGTGCGTTGCAGCCGGGTGAGCAGGGTGGCACAGAAAATCAGACCCCGGACTTTTACATAAACGGTGAAAATCGCTACATTCTTTCCCCCGGTGATAGAGTAACTCTCACGCTCACCATACCCGAGGATACGGAGGGCGAGGTCGACTGGACGAGCAGCCATAGCTGCGTCAGCGTTGATAACGGAGTCATCACGGTTCTCTCTTACGGTACCGCAGTTGTCAAAGCTACCATCGGTGACTATACCGACAGCGTTATAATTCTCGTTCCCGGCATGGACTCTGATGATAATGGCACCGATGATGATACCACCGGCGATACAACGGGCGGTAACGCCGACGACACAACAGGCGGCAACCCCGACGACACGACAGGCGGCAATCCCGACGACACGACGGTCAGCAACCCCGACGACACGACAGGCGTCAATCCCGACGATACAACAGGCAACAACCCCGACGACACAACAGATGATACCACCGACAACGGATTTGCCTCAGGGTATAACCCGCTAACCGTTGCCGAGGCGCTAGAGATGGCAGAGCAGTACACCTCTTCCTCTTCTACCGATAGGTATTACGTAGTTGCCACGGTTAAGGAAATCACCGGCGCGTCAAACGGCAGTATGTATGTCTACGATACCACCGGCACGATTTACGTTTATAATGCCACGATGCTCGACGGCTCGAAGGTATCCTCATCCTCTCTTACAAAGGGCGATGTCGTACTGATCGGCGGTACGCTCAGAAATTATAAAGGCACGCTGGAAATCGACTTTGCAACTATTATCGACTTCTACACCCCCGATGCGCCTCTTGACAGTAATGACCCTTACGCTAACGTTGACGTAGAGGAGTTTTATTCTGATTACAAGCCTGCTACAAGCTACGAGGACGCATATTACAGAACGCTCCATAACCTGATGTCAGGTACCATCGCACCTCAGGACCAAGCTCCCACCCTTTCAGCCTATCAACCAACCGTGAGTGGTAGCTTCATTCGCAATTCGGAGATGCTCTACTCCGAGGACGGTAACGTTTATTTTGTGGTTGACGCATACGGCAACGTCGTTATGGAAATCTATAAGGGCGCAGCTTATATAATGCTCGAGGAGGTTGCGGCGCACGTATTTGCTTTCGGAGAGCCACCCGCAAACCAAACCTCCTCAAAGGATGCGAGTCCTACCTCAAGCGAGTGGGGAATTTATCTAAGGCTCAATCACACGTCCTTCTCCGGCAGTACGTCAAAATATCCCTACGAGCCGGAGCTTCCGAATATTTCCGGCTGCGGCGGCACGCTAAACTACTACGAGATGGATATAGGTACGACCGGTACAGACTGTGATCCGAGCTATACCGCGGCACTATACAACAACGGCTCCACAATCACCAGAGGCGCCGCGCGCATTGTATACGCCTGCGAGGATGATGACGGAAACGGCACTATTGATTACGATGAGCGCTACGTATTTTATACGTATAACCACTATAATGATTTTCAGGAGTATCTGAATTATTACGGCGGTTGGGGCGAAATGTTTGGAAATATAACTGGCGGAGGTACGATTTCCAGCAAGTCGGACTACAATCCCACCCCTTACGTTCCCACAGTATGCAAAGAGCTTACGAGTGAGGCACAGGCGGTTAGCGTTATTTATTACTATGACGTAAGAAAATATTGGCTCATCGCCGCGTAAAACAAAAAAATCCCGACTTTTGTCGGGATTTTTTATATATTTTTTAATTTTTCAAAAGCGTTCATCTCCGTACGCGTTGCAATCAGAGGTGTTACAGATATTTCGCCGCGGCGCACCGTGTTGATATCTGTAGTAGGATCTGTGCCGGAGTCCTCGCGTATAGCTCCTGTCTGCACGTACATATTTCCTTCGCTACGGATGAAGCTGTCACAATAAAACATTCCCCCCTGCCTTGTAATGCGAATACCGGAGTGCGTAGGAGGGATATTTACGTTATAGAGCAGGTTGTGTGCGTATAGGTCATTTTTTTGTATGTACTCCCACACGTAGTCGAGCGCGCTCGGCGCTTGCAGAAGATACTCGGGATCGGTTGATACCGCAAGTCCTCTCATGCCGAATCGCGAGGCTTCAAAAATCGCACCGCACGTGCCGGAATATGCGATATCATCACCCAAATTATAACCGCGATTTATGCCGGAGAGGATGAGATCGTACCTTTGATTCAGCGCGTGTATTCCAAATCGAACGCAGTCAGCCGGGGTGGAATCAATAGCGTATCCCATAAGGCCGGGGGCTATCTCCGTTTCGGTAATCTCTATCGCGCGGGTAAAGTGAATGGCTTGGCTTTTTCCACTCTGTTCTACCTTCGATGCGGCAACCGTAACCTCTCCAAGTCCCTGCGCCCATTTGGCTAACAGGGGTAGAACAGGGGAGTGAATGCCGTCATCGTTCGTAATCAGTATTTTCATTATAGCCATCCTTCGTTTGTTTGCTTATATTCGCAGAGCAGCTTGTCGGCTTCAGCGATAAGCTCCATCATGTGAGCTTCGTCACGAACGGTAGCACCGCTGGCACAAGCGTGACCGCCGCCGTTATATCTTTCCGCAAGCTTGTTGATAGTTACGAAACGAGAGCGAAGGCGTACTCGGATTTCATCGCTGTTATCCGAATCAATAAAAGCAAGCCAAATAAGGCTGTTTTTGATTGAATCAAGATAAGAAACACAGGCAGAAGCCTGCTCAAAGCTTAATCCGTACTCCGCCATTGTTTCCTTGCTGATATAGATATATGCTACGCCGTTTTCTGTAATTTTAATATGCCCCAGAACGTATCCTTGGAACTTGAATTCCTCAAAGTCCTTCATGTAAAGATTGGCATAAAGGTGATCGGTATCAACTCCTTGGTCGAGAAGCATACCCGCAAGTCGCATCGTTTCACCTGATACAGAGCGGAAGCGGAAGCGACCGGAGTCTGTTACCAAGCCGGCATAGAGATAGGTTGCCGCCTCAGTGTCAATTTTAAGCTCGTCGCGCATAGCGTTGTAAAAAGCGGTGATAAGCTCGCAGGCAGATGAGCGTTCCTCTTCTACCCAGTTAATGTCGCCGTACGACTCAATAGGTATATGATGATCTATCTTGATGATCTTTTTACACAAACTGAACTTTTGGTTTGAAATGCGCGCAGCCGTGGCAGTGTCAATTACTATGCCCAAAGCATCGGCATAAAAGCCATCGTCGCGTATTTCATCCTCTGCACCGAGAAATGCAAGGTAATTGGAAAAATCACAGTTCTGTAAAACTATTTCTTTTTCAGGGAAGCTGAGCTGCAGTATGCGCTGAAGTCCCTTAGTAGAGCCGATAGCATCGCCATCGGGTCTCAGATGTCGAAAAATAATAATTCTGTTATATTTTTTAATTTCTTCTAGCACTTCGCGTGCCGCCGTTATATTCATACGTTTACCTCGGATAAAGAATTAAGATCGTTGAGAAGCGCCATAGCCTCGTCTTTGTTTTTTAAGGTAGCGCCGCTTGCTTTTTGATGACCGCCGCCACCGTATTTTGTGGCGATAGGATTGATATTATAGCTGTTGGAGCGTATCTCACACAACACTCCGTTTTGACTTTCGGTAAAGTTGACCCATGAGTGAATACCGCGAAGATCTCCCATAACGCCTACCATAACGCGGGAAAGAGTGAAATCATCAACCCCGTAACTTTCCGCCTCCTCACGAGGTGTATAAATATAAGCAACACCTTGTTCGGTGGTTTGAATCTTTAATACGTATTTTGCGCGTAGCTTGATAAAGTTCAGATCCTCTGAATAGAGATTGCGATAAATATCGTTAGTGTCGAATGACTGCTCCATTAAAAACGAGGCCAGTCGCAAGGTGCGTGAGGTAGTAGAGTCGTAACGGAATCTGCCTGAGTCTGTGACCATACCGGTATAAAGTGACTTTGCCGCGTCAGATGAAAGCTTCCAACCGCTTTCCATAGCCATAGCGGCAATCATTCCGCAACAGCTTTCAAACGAGGTGTTTATAACCTCTTCATCTGTTATTTTTTCGGCAAAAACGTGGTGATCTATTCGTGCGGTTGCGGCCGCCATAGTATATCTTTCGTCGCTTATAAGTGCTGCGGCGCCGCAGTCGAGTACGATTGCGAGAGCGCCCTCATAGGTGGAATCGTTAATCTCGTCCAAAGGTGATATTTCCATAAAGGCATAACGAGGGCTCATGTCGCCTACGGCAAAAATCTCCTTGTCGGGATAATTTTCGGCGAGTAGCAGCTTAAGTCCCATCTGTGACCCAAGCGCATCGCCATCGGGAGTCTTATGTCTATGGATTATTATGCGGGGATATTGCAGAATAAGCTTATGTATTGCTTCAAACATACGTGGTGTCCGTTCCTTTCTGTACAAAATGCGAGGTGATGCGCTGTGCTATCATTTCAAGCGCCACTCGGTTCATTCCGCCTTCGGGCACGATAATATCGGCGTAACGCTTGCTCGGCTCGACAA
Source organism: Eubacteriales bacterium (assembly GCA_045595265.1). GTDB lineage: Bacteria > Bacillota > Clostridia > Oscillospirales > CAG-272 > UBA1740. The sequence goes on along the minus strand of JAZOAA010000207.1, from coordinate 1,808 downwards.
ATGCCTCGTGCATGGGCTTAACCGTTGCAAAGTATTGGGATATGACAGAATCTAAATCGCGACCGCGACAGCTGACGTCGCGTTTTATTCTGCGAATTATACGAACGTCCGCATCCGTATCTACAAAAATTTTAATATCCAGGCGATCTCGGATTTCGGGATTTTCAAAAATTAAAATGCCCTCAAGCACGATTACCTCGTTTGCCTTCACGAGTCGGGTTTCTGCACTGCGGTCATGCTGTGAATAATTATATATGGGGCAGAGAACGTCTTGTCCTTGGCGCAGAGCATCTAAATGCTGAACCAAAAGCGAAGAGTCAAATGCATCGGGATGGTCAAAATTTAACGTAGCACGTTCTTCGAGAGTCAGATCGCTCTGCGCCTTATAGTAGTCATCATGGCGCAAAAGAGAGAGACGGTCGCCAAAATGCTCCGCCAGGCGCTCGGCAAGTGTCGTTTTTCCGCTTCCTGAACCACCGGCTATACCTATAAACAAAGGATTACCCATATTATTCTCCATTCTGTCGCCCAACAGCGACCGCACAAGGCGCAAATGAAATTTTTGGCATCGCGCTTTTTTGTGATATTATCTTTTGCATCTAGCTTTCGAGTCTGAACCGATATGGTAAAAGCTCATCTAAGGTGAGTATGCGATTTGTTTTATTATCACTGAGTATAATCTTAAAATCACCTGCGCAGAACTCGCTCATGACCTGTCTGCAAACACCGCAAGGAGGGCATATATCACTTGTGGGATGCTCGGCCCCTCCTCCGGCGATAGCAATTGCGGTAAAATCACGGTGTCCTGCATGAATAGCGGTGTAAAACGCGACCCTTTCCGCGCAGACCGTGGGAGTGAAGGACGCGTTTTCTATGTTTGCACCGGTGAAAATAGTGCCGTCAGAGCAGAGAAGAGCTGCCCCTACCGCAAATTTTGAATAAGGTGAGTAGCTATGCGCTCTTGCCTCCGTTGCTTTTTGTATCAGAAGAGAAATAGTTTCGGCGTTCATTAAATACCTCACTTGATTTTGAGCAATTGATAAACGGTATTACATACGTGATCAAATCCGAGAACAGTACCGAGGTTTTCTGACGGAATATCCTTTCCGTACATTAAAAACGGAACGTATTCTCTGGTATGGTCCGTACTGTTATCCGTGGGATCGCATCCGTGATCCGCTGTTATAATCAGAACATCATCGTCTTTAAGGCGAGGCAACGCTTCACCAAGCCAAAGGTCAAACGTATTCAATGCTTTTGCATATCCTACGGCGTCTTGACGGTGTCCGTACTTCATATCAAAGTCTACGAGATTAACAAAGCAAAGGCCTGTAAAATCCTTATCTAAAAGCTCGCTAACCTTCGCCATACCTTCATCGTTGTTGTGCGTAGGATATGTCTCTGTCAGCCCCGACATCGCGAATATATCTCCGATTTTTCCCACACCGATCATATCAAGCCCCATACCCGAGATTTTATTTAACATAGTATCTTCGGGGGGAACAAGAGAGAAGTCGCGTCGGTTTTCGGTGCGCCTATATTCAGGAGCATTACCGACAAACGGACGTGCAATTACGCGTCCGACACCGTATTCACCGCAAAGCAGACGGCGAGCGGTGCGGCATATTTCATACAGCTCATCTATCGGCACAATATCCTCGTGAGCTGCAATCTGAAACACGCTGTCAGCAGAGGTGTAAACAATCAAATTTCCCGTCTTGACGTGTTCTTCACCGTAGTCGCGAATTACGTCCGTTCCCGAATAGGGAAGATTGCAAATTACTTTGCGACCCACCTCTTTTTCAAAT
>JAZOAA010000206.1:0-9573 GCA_045595265.1 Eubacteriales bacterium | reverse complement strand
CCCTCAAGAGCCTCGCAAGCCGCAAGCTCACCCGCCTGCTCTGCAACTATCTTCTTTGCCTCCTCGGCTTCCTCAAACTTCTTCTGTCCCATAAGCGCGCCTATGGACTTTGAAATCTTGTTTCTGTTAGCTCTGAGGTCGTCAGCTCTCTTCTTGTTCTGGCGAAGCTCCTCGTCAAGAGCTATAACCTCGTCTACAAGAGGAAGCTTTGAATCCTGGAACTTGTTTTTGATGTTCTGTCTTACAACATCGGGGTTTTCTCTTAAAAATTTAATGTCTATCATGGTTTTTCCTCCGGAAAAAATTTACAAAATAAAAAAGTTATTCCTCCGCAAAACATGGGACGAATAACTCGTGTTGCCACCCAAATTACGAGCAAAAGCCCGTCACTCATACCGTCTGTAAGGGGACTGCCCCTCGGTTCATCACCGAATACTCCGGAAGCGGAAAGCGAACCTTACGTATCTGCTCTCACCAACCGCAGACTCTCTGAAACGTAAGAAAACACATTTTCTTCCTTCATCGTAATTAATATTATACAATATTCAAAATAAAATTGCAATAGATTTCGAAAAAATATCATTAAATAGAATTAAAGATTTCGTTTAGGATTATTAGTTTCACCGAGAAGATAGTCAATGCTTACCCCATAAAAGCGCGCAAGCATTATCAAAACGCGAGTCGGAACATCATTCTCTCCGGTTTCGTATTTTGAATATCCCGTCTGCGACATTCCAAGAACTTTTGCAACCTGTGTTTGATTCATATCCCGATCTTCTCTCAAATCTCTCAACCTAAAATGCATATTATACACCTTCTTTTCTTCAGAATAGAATTATATTCACACAAAACATTATAAATAATCTGTTTCAGGGTATTGACTTTTAATCTGAAATAGGTTATAATATGCTTTGTTGAATGACACGGTTCGACAAATAAAATACAATACGAGGTAAAAACATGGCAAACTATGTTGAACAAAATTTAGGAAAGAATGAAAACGTTGTAAAAGCGGCTAAATTAACTCCTTTCTTTCTTATAGGAAAGTGGATAGTGGGTATTCTGCTTTGCTTCTTGTTCGTTCCGCTTTTCAAAGCAATTGCTGCTACAATACGTCATTTTAAGACCGAGCTTGCAATTACAAACAAAAGAGTTGTTGGAAAAGTTGGTGTATTCAACACAAAGGCTCTTGATGCTCCGCTTAATAAAATTCAGAATGTATCTGTAACACAGCCCTTGCTTGGCAAAATATTCAATTTTGGAACAATAAAAATTAACACCGCCGCAGGAGAATATGACTTCGATGGAATTTCCGCTCCCGATGCTTTCAAGGGAATGCTCATGGCACAAGTCGATCAGTACGAGGAAGACCGCGTTAAGCAACAGGCCGCAGAAATGGCAAATGCTATGGCAGGTGTTCTTAATAAGTGATAAAAGAGTGCAAGGAATTTAACGGTATACTTCTGAAAAAAGGCGAAATTATAGAAAAAGAAGCAAAAACCACTATTACGGGATTGATAATGACTTGGATATCAATTCCCGGAGGTATACTTCTTTATTGGTTAGTTGTCTATTTCCCGGTGTGGCTAAAATCCACCGTTTCTTCAACCTTTAAGCACGAGATTATGTCAGCTTTAGGAGTTGAAAGTCCGGAAAGCATAAACATAACCGACTACATTTTCCGTGATGTGCCTGATATCGTAACTTTCCTCATCAGTATTCCTTTCATACTACTCGTTATAGTATGGCTTTGTTGGTGCCTCGTTATGACGAGCAGACATTTTAAGTATTCCTTAGCCGTTACCAATTTCCGTGTCATTGGTAAAGCCGGGAGCGAAATACTTGATTCTCCGTTAAACGAGATAAAAAACGTGTTTATTGAGCAATCAATATGGGGTAAGCTATTGAAATATGGAGCGATTGTTGTTTCTACCAAGAGCAGATCAATTACATTCAAGAATATACACGCTCCTTATGAGCTTTACCGTGTGATAATGTCATACGCGAGCGATTACAGCGCACATTGATTTAATACGAATCATCAAATAAGCAAAAAACGAAAAGCAAACAAAACCACCGGCTCTTTTTCATTGAACCGGTGGTTTTACTTGTATATTCCAAATATCAATACGCTGTAAAATTTCAAAGCGCTTTTTGTAATAAGTTTATCTTGGCACGCATAGGCTTTTGTGAAAAGAATTTTTGCACAGTCGCCAAAAGGCGACGGAACGGAGGATATTATGAGCGATAATTCCATATACTCGGATATTGCCAAGCGCACCGGCGGTGATATCTACATAGGCGTGGTGGGACCTGTGAGAACAGGAAAATCCACATTTATACACCGTTTTCTCGATACGGTTGTAATACCTAATATTGAAAACGAGTACGACAAGGAGAGAACCCTTGACGAGATGCCGCAGAGCGCCTCGGGCAAGACTATTATGACGACTGAGCCGAAGTTTGTACCCGATGAATCGGTGTGCGTAGCGCCCGACGGTGTGACACGCTTTAACGTAAAGATGGTTGACTGTGTAGGATATATGGTGGACGGGGCGCTCGGAGCTGAGGAAAACGGAAATTTAAGAATGGTTATGACTCCGTGGTCGGAGGAGGAGATGCCCTTTGTAGAGGCGGCGGAACTTGGCACGAGCAAGGTTATCGGCGAGCATGCGACTATTGCAATGCTCGTAACAACGGACGGTACTATTGCGGATATACCGAGAGAAAGCTACGTTGCGGCAGAGGAGAGAGTTGTCAAGGAGCTTCGCGAGCACGGCAAGCCCTTCGCCATAATCTTAAATTCACGCGACCCAAACTCCCCCGAGGCTCACGTTCTCGCACACGAGCTTGAAGAGAAATATAACGCTCCCGTAGCGCTCGTTTGCTGCCCTACTCTTGAGGCAGAGGATATAAGAGAAATCCTCGCGCTCGTTCTCGGCGAGTTTCCTATCAAGGCACTTACCTTTGACCTTCCCGAATGGACCGAGGCTCTTCCCCGCGAGCACGAGCTTAAGAAGCGCATAATCGAAAGCATCAGCGCATTTGCTGACGGAATAACGAAGCTTGGCGATATTGAGCCTAGAATGAATGATGAATGTGACTTCGAAAGGGTGGCTATAAACGCAGGCGACGGCACGGCCCAGTTCCGCGTTCCTATCGCGAAGGAAGAATATTACAAGATACTCAGCGAGCTGTGCGGAGCAGAAATAGACAGCGAAAAGGCGCTCTTCGCCCTCATTGGCGAGCTTGCCGGCATGAGAGAAAAGTATAAGAAGATAGAGAGCGCGCTTGCCGACGTTGAGGAAAAGGGCTACGGCATAGTTATGCCCACCTTATCGGAAATGAAGCTGGAAGAGCCTACTCTCGTTAAGCAGTCAACCGGCTACGGAGTAAAGGTAACTGCGCATGCCGACTCTATCCATATGATAAAAACGGGCATAAAGGCAGATTTTTGCCCCGTTGTCGGTACGGAAGAGCAGTCACAGGAGGTTGTTAAATTCCTCTCTGAAGAATTTGAGCAAAATCCCGACGGAGTGTGGGAATATAATATGTTCGGCAAGTCGCTCTTTGATATGGTCAGCGACGGAATGCACGCAAAATTAACACATATGCCAGAGGAGTCAAGAGAAAAATTAAGCGAGACTCTCGGCAAAATTATCAACGAAGGCTCTAACGGTCTTATTTGTATTTTGCTTTAATCTCTATATTTTGCAAAGGAAAACGGGGTTGCTCCCGTTTTTCTTTTTTCCAAAAAATTCCTATTCGTTTTCGTATTATTATTGACAAGCAACCGCAAGTATGATAAAATGTAGATATATTTTTGTAAAACAAATAAAAAGGACTTGCAAAATGAAAAAAATTTCTTTCAAAACCGGACGCTCGTTTGTCGGTGCAATACTTGCCGCTAGCTTGCTTCTCGGAGCTTTTGCTCCCGTTGCAATGGCGACCTCGGAGTCGGCATCGCAAAAGACTTCATCGGATGTGTCTTATGCTCTGGAAAATAAAGCGGCAGAGAGCTATATAAATGTTTGCCCAACGGATAAAAACACGTGCTCACCTGTATCTTCGGTAATAAAGGATTACTTTGATAGCAACCTTCAGGATACGTACGGTGCGCTTGTTGACGTTGCAGAGCTTGGAAAAAGCGATAATCTCGAGTCGTTTTTAAGCTGGTTGGAGTTCATTTATACGCAGACAGAAGAGGCGGTGATGCAAAATTCCTCTCTTTCCGACAAGAGCTATAAGCTTATCACCGGAATGCAGAGCGCTGCAGCTATGGCTACGGCAAACAAGCTAAAGCCTAACTATTACCTCTCTATCGGCGACTCCACTCTGTCAGGCTACGGTCTTGACGATTACATCCACGGCGAAAACAACGGCGAGGGTCAGGTTCTCGGAACGGAAGCGCCCGTTCTTCTTGCCAGAAAGCTATTCGGCAATGATTATAAAAATCACTTCACTAAGCTTGACAAGGGCGGTCTCAGAATAGACGACCTTCTCGTTTGGCTCGGTGAGGACGAATTTGCCGATGACTTCTACTACCGCTATACCATGGACGGCAATGCCGTAGAAGATGAAACCTCATACTACCAGAATTTATATGAATCCGAGATAAAGAAGGCAGACCTTATAACGCTGGCTATCGGAGGCGGAAACATCACAAACTTCCTCGGCCAGCAAATTAAACAGTTGCAAAAAGGCGAGCCTATCTATGAAATGGATTGGACCAGATACTTCCCCGATGCAGACGTTTCCAAAATTCACGGATTTATCGACTGTATGCAAGAGAAGCTTGACGGAAAAGTGCCTAAAATTCAGGGTGTTAAAGCAGATGAGCTTGTTCCCGTTTTACTTGAGAGCTTCCTCTTCGGAATGGTGGGTTATATAAACAATTACCACAAGGTAGCAGACCGAATTCATGAAATCAATCCCAATGCTCACATTGTTATCGTAGGCTTCTTCAATCCCATAGGCGATATGGAAATTCCCGCAGAGGCTACGGGCGGCACCGTCGCTATCCCTCTTGGAAAGTTTATCTCTCTTCTTGTAGAGAGCTGTAACTCTGCAAATCTTGTATATGCTCTTAAAAACAACGATTATACAACCTACGTTTCTATCCATGATACAACAACTATCCTTGATGAGCAGGGCAAATACGATTATGAGTCCAGATTCAACGGTCTGATAAGCCAGACGTGGCTCACGCACGCGGGTCCTAAGGGTCACGTTTATATAGCTGACAGAATCTATGACTCAATCACTCACGATTATACGGGCAAGGCGTTTGCCGCCGAGGCACTTGATGCAATTGACACTCTCTTTACCGAAGCTAAAAAGTCAGCAAATATAGTAAAGTCTGACATAGCCGAGCTTAACGCATATTGTGAAGAGACTTTAGAAAAAATCGACCAAATGTGCAAGGATACTGTATCCGATATTACCTGTGCTATTGAAAATGCTAAAAGCATCGGTAAGTGTATGCTCGAGGAGTCAAGAGAAAAATTAAGCGAGACTCTCGGTAAAATTATCAACGAGGGCTCTAACGGTCTTATTTGTATTCTGCTATAACAAAAGCGTGGAATTTGCAAACTTTTATTTGCAAATTCCACGCTTTTTTACTATTCATTTTCTTGCATTGCTTCTATCAATGATAAAATCACCCGTCTGTCTCGTTCGCCAAGCTTTTGCAATCTAAGAACAATTTCATCAATCATATAAGTACTGCGCTGAGTACTGCTATCCGTAACGAAATAGGCAATATCTCGATCCAGTATCGCAGATACTTTTCCAAGAAGGTCCAAACTTATTTTTGTAATTCCGCGCTCCACCTGACTTACATATCCTATCGTAACGTCAAGCCGCTCTGCCATAACCTCTTGCGTCATACCTCTGCTCTTTCGCGCAGCTTTAATTCTGTTACCTATTAATTTATAATCAACGTTCATACCTTTTTCCTGCAAATTCATTCATTATTATACCTTAAATTTTAGTTATTAATATTAATATACTATATTACGCGCTAAATATTAAGACACTTATAACTAAAATTTTAGTTATAAGTATTGACACGTGTTTCTTTTTGTGTTATAATGCCTATAATGAAAAAATGCGCCAGCGCCGCCTGTCGCTTACTCAACGCTATCCCTTTTAAGAGCAAGCGCGCCGATACGCCGTGATGCAGGATTTCAAATTTCAATTTATATAGGAGACAACCATGAAAAACAGACTAACCCTGACTATGCTTTGCTTCTTGCTTCTCATCTGTTGTGCGTTTTCTCTCGCTTCCTGTAATGAGGAGCCGGAGGAGCACGTACATCAGTTCGGTGCGTGGGTAGAAGAGGTAAAGGCTACCTGCACCGACGACGGTGTTCGCGGTCACAAGAGCTGTGTGAGCTGCGGAAAGAATTTTGACAAGGACGGAAAAGAAATTACGAGTCTAGTCATAGATAGCATAGGCGGCACGCACACCTATACTAACGATTACGACATCACTTGTGACAAGTGTGGGGCTACAAACCCGGTTACCAGCATTACAGAAACCGATCTGCTCGTTACAATTAAATTTGCAGACGGCAAGGTTTTGAGAGTTGAAAAAGGCGTATGCTCTCACACAAGCGCAAAATCCACCTACGAGATTATCCCGCATACACAGACTAAGAAGGGCACTTACGTCAGCGTTTGCGGAAACGAGGATTGTAATATAGTAAAAATTTACGAGGACAGCGTATGCGTAATGTCCGAGAGCAAGCTCGTGCTTGATCCCGGTAAAAACATCTGCGAGGACGGCGCGATAAAGCTCAACCAGTGCGCAATATGTCAAAAAACCGTTACGGTAGTTATTCCCGCAAAGGTAGCAAGCGGTGATGACGGTCAGCACACGGTTACCGAGTGGACGGAAACAGTTGCGCCCCAGCACGGAATTGTCGGCGAAAAAGAAGGCTATTGCACGAACCCTGGCTGCGGAAAGCTTGTAAAAGCTGAAATTCCCGCCCTTCACTACTTCAAGTACACGCTCGCTGTGGACGGTGCCGGAACAGGCTCGGAGATATATACGCTCGTAGCTGAATGTGATAGAGATAACTGCGCCGAGCATTACGAAAACGAGCTAGAAGCGACAAAGGTTACAAGAAAAGTAATTACAGCGGTTTCTTGCGATCAAGAGGGTAAGATAGAATACACGACCAACGCTCCCGACACCACACTCGTTACGTGCGTTGTAACTCTTGAAAAGCTTAACCACATTTATAACGGCGACAGACTTGTTTCCGATGAAAACACAAAATACGACATCGACAAATATCAGGAGCTTGCTCTCTGGGCAGAGGGTGCCGTTGTTTGTAACGTAGATAAGGTAAAGACTTATTTCTCCTGCGATGACTGCGGCTCTACTATTCCGGTATGGGTATACAAGCAGCACACGGTAAGTGACGCAAGCTGGAGCATAACAGAGCCCACCTGCACGGTAGAGGGCAAAAAAGAAGGCTATTGCGAGATTAGCGGCTGCGGCAAGCTCGTGACAGAGCCTATTGCAGCACTCGGACACGATTATAAGTACGAGATAGTAAGCACGGTTGTAAACGATGAAGAATCGTATACTCTGATAGGAAGTTGCCAGCGCAATTCCTGCGGTGATAAAACAAATCCCATTCCCGTTGATGCAAAGGACGTAAGCAAGGTTATAATAGAGCCCACCTGCACAAAGGAAGGCAGCATTACATATACTTACAACAAGCTCAACGAAGAAACGGGCGAGCGTATAGTTGCCACAACGGTAATCGTCCTTGAAAAGACCGCTCATACTCTTAACGGCAAGGAGATGAACAATGACGAGAACACTCCTTACGTTATAGACGAGCACCCCGGTATTAAGGCTTTTATCGGCTCTGCCTTCACCTGTAAAAATGCGATTGACGCACATTTTACCTGTGACGGTTGCGGCGACACCGTTAAAGTAAAAGCGAGAGCCATGCACGCGGTTAATAGCAGCTGGAAGGTGACCACCCCTGCCACCTGCCTCACCGGCGGAGTTAAAAGCGGTGCCTGCGTAAACTGCGGTAACGATGCCGCAACCGAGACCATCAAGGCTACGGGACACTCTTATACTTACAACTACGATGAAGCTTCCTCTACTCTTCAGTGCGTATGCACGGGAGCAAATTGTACCGAATATAATTACACTCTCACCGAGGTGTCCGTTTCTATAACAAAGGCGCCCACCTGCGCTGCGCTCGGTAAGAAGCTCTACACGGGTAAGAATGCTAGTGGCGAGACTGTATCCGTAAGCGACGTTATCGCAAAGCTTGATCACACCCTTCCCAGCATTCAGCCTAATGCAAACGGTCATTACCCGATTACAGACGGTGTTATCACGCTCTTTGCAGGCGAGGTGCTTTCTTGCGATCAAACAGCAGAGGGATATTACGTTTGTTCAGGCTGTGGTCAGAAGAAGAACGTGACAGTATATCAGCCGCACATTCTTGCGGAAGGCAGCAAGCTCGTATCTCCCGCGACCTGCGAGACCGAGGGAGTCAGAGAAGGTATGTGTATCCTCTGCGATACCAACGTAAGAGTCAACATTCCTGCGGTAGGACACAATTTTGTATTTGAGATAACTCTTCTTCCCACCGCAGCAACAACCGGCAAGGCAATCGGCAAGTGTTCTCACAACTGCGACAAGCAGACCGAGGAGATAGTTCTCCCCGTGCTTTCTGACGATGCGTATATCACGGCTGTAACGTTACCCGCTACTTGCGCGGCTAACGGCACGCTCAAATATACTCTCAACGGTGAAACCGCGGAAGGATATGAATATTCACTCTCCTTCGAGGTTGACATAGCAGCGACCGGACATTCCAGATGTGAGTGCTCTACCACAGACCACGATGAATGTACTGACAACCTTATTACTTTCGTGGTAACAGAAACCTTCTACGATGACAAAAACGTTGATGAGGAAGGCAATCCCAAGATGTATACCGCAAGCGTAACGTATACTATATATGAGTGTAAGAACGTTGGATGCAATCTTAACATTCTCCTCACCAAGAGTTACGTCTACAATGGTATTGAATATACCTATGACGCTGAAACTAACGTTTGGTCAGAGGTTGAAATTAAGTAAATCTTAATAAAAAAACGGTGGAATTTGCAAACAACAGTTTGCAAATTCCACTTTTTTATCTAAAATCATCAATATCCATTCCGAAAACCTGAACCACCTCAAGATAGGGGGAGTTGAGTATATCAGTAGGTGTTACTATCTTACCGCCGTTTGAGTCCAGGTCTATTCCGAATTTATTATATGCATACCACACAGAGTGCGAGCAATGGGTACGCTCTAGCACTTCGGGCGCTTTTTCTTCAAAAAGTCCGGCAAGGATATCGTACTCTGCACCGACAAGCTCGGTTTTTGTGTACTGCGCGACCTGCTGCTTTATCTGCTCGTCTACCTTGGGGCGAAGAATGACAAATGCGGGATAAACAAAGAAGGACGCGCTCAGCGTTGTATCAAATCCGGCACCGAAGCCGTAAGCTTCGGCTATTCTTCCCACCTCGCCGTCAACCACGATG
>JAZOAA010000205.1:0-4811 GCA_045595265.1 Eubacteriales bacterium | reverse complement strand
TTTTTTTATTTTAATTGAAAAAAACCGCTACATTTCTAATGAATCAATGTATTACGGTTAGTTTCGCTATTGACAATAAATAAAAAATATATTATAATTATTTAAGAATTTTTGCGGAGGCTGATATGACACTTGTTCCTGAATATTGCTTTGACACCTTTGATGAGGCAACTGCCGATTTTCTTATCTCCATTGGAGCTAAGGGCATAATCCTTGATATAGACAATACTCTCGAGCCGTATGAAAACGATTTGCCCGGTGAGCGTGTCCTATCATGGCTCTCGTCGCTTAAAGAGCGCGGAATATCCGCATCTTTCGTTTCTAATAACGGAAAAGAGCGCGTTATGCTTTTTAACGCTTCATTAAAGCTTCCGGCATTTTATAAAGCGGGCAAGCCTTTTACAAAAAATATTAAGCGCGCCATGGTGAGAATGGGGACGACGAGAGAGGATACTATCCTTATGGGCGACCAGGTATATACCGATGTTTTGGCCGCTCACCTTTCAGGTATAAGAGCTGTTTTAGTTCCGCCTATAAAGGACAAGCGCGATCCCTTGACACGCTTTAAGCGCATTTTAGAGCGCCCTGTGCTTAAGAAATATAAGAGAAAAAACAAAAATGCTTCAAAGCTTTGATAGATTTGCCCCTAAAAACGATAGAAACGACAAATTTATATCATCCGTCCGAAAAGAAGCCGAGAAAATGGTCGGCACTCCTATATATGTACTTCCATATTCCGAGTTTTTCAAATTTTATGAAACAGGAAGCAGGGTAGAATACGAGCAGCTTTATATGGAACACCGTAAAAGACTCTGGCACTTTCTTGCTATGGCTCTATACGAAGATGATCCATTGTGGATAAGTGAACTTTCTGACACTATTTCTGCTATTTGCGGTGAGCCTGTGTGGACTTTTCCGGCTCATGTTCCTGAATGTTCTACCTATAAAGAAATGAGAGATAGAATCGATCTTTTTGCAGCGGAGACAGCCGAGGCGCTTTCGGAAACTGTTTATCTCCTTGCTGACAGATTGCCAAGTTATATAGTTGATATGGTCAAATTCAATATTAATGAAAGAATCGTAGAACCTTTTATAAATGTTGATCAAGGATATCCGCCAAATAATTGGCAAGCTATTTGCAACGGCTGTGTTGCTATATCGCTTATTGTATTATCGTTCACTGAAGCCTTTGAAAAAATAAAAGATCGAATTGTAGAAGGTCTTAACATTTTTCTTGATAGCTATCCGGATGACGGGATTTGTCTTGAGGGACCTCTTTATTGGTCTTATGGATTCGGTTATTTCGTTTATGCCGCGGCAATGCTGCGCGAGTATACCGGAGGTGAGATAGACCTTCTTTCAAATAAGAAGGTTATAAATATGGCACATTTCTATGAATATGCCTTCGTGAAGAATGAATACACAGTTCCATTTGCGGATGCGGGTCACATACTGTATCTTAATCCCGGGCTTATAGGCTTTCTTCACCGCGAATACGGAACGCCGTTGATCTCCGAGGAGTCAGCCACAAGATATGGCTATGATATGCGTTGGCGCGTTGCCGATATGATCAGAAACTTTTTCTGGACGGAAGCCTTTGTAGAAAAAGATAATAAGATCGGAGAAAAGTATTTTTCCGATTCGGCATGGTATTATAACCGAAAAGGAAAATACACTCTTGTTGCCAAGGGCGGAAATAACGACGAGCCTCATAATCATAACGATATTGGTTCATTTGTTATTTTTGCAGATGGAAAATATATCGTTGACGACCTCGGATGGCCGGAATATGATAAAGAATACTTTGACTCGGATAAAAGATACCGGAATTATATTTGCGCGTCATCTCTTGGGCATAGTGTTCCTATTGTAAACGGCGATGCACAGCTTTACGGCAAAGACAGACACGGAAAGGTTCTTTCCGCAGAAGGCGGTAGATTTGTCGTTGATATTTCATCGCCTTACGGTTTACCTGACGGAACTGTTATAAGGAGTCTTGTCTGCAACGACGACGAGGTTATACTTACTGATGAGGTTGCATCAGGAGTTCAATGCGTCAGTAGAATTGCCCTGCGAATTAAACCCGAAATATGCGGTGATTGTGTAAAAATCGGCAATTCTGTCATAATACCCGATATGCCTTGCAAAATCATTTTGTCAAGCGAGAAGTTTGAAACTAGATTTTCGGTAGCCGTTTCCGATACTGGTAGGTTTGTTACTGCATATTTCGTCGATTTTCTACCCTTGGTTGCTACGAAAAAAATTACATTAAAAATAAATATTTAAGAAAACGGAGAATGATAATTTGAAAGGATATTTTGGACCCGGCGGTAACAGCGAGGAATTTTATGCCAATGGATTAAAATCAACGTTGGACGCTCCCGCTTTTGTAAAAAACATGGGGCTTGATGCCTATGAATATGAGGCGGGCAACGGACTTTCGGCATCTCCCTCAATGCTTAAGGCGATAGGGGATAACGCAAAAGCGCTTGGTGTTAAAATGTCCTATCACACTCCATATTTCATATCTCTTTCGGGTGTAGTGGAGGAAAAACGGCTCAACAGCATAAGATACATACGCGAAAGCCTTGAAGCAGCACATCTTTTAGGTGCAAAAACCATAGTTATACATACAGGCTCTGCTGCGAAAATTACACGAGATGAAGCTATGCGGCTTGCGGCTGATACGCTGGTAAGAACACTTTCAGAAGTCGAAACGTACGGTATAAATCTGGGGCTTGAAACTATGGGAAAGCAAAATCAACTCGGAACGCTTGATGAGGTTTTGGAGCTTTGCAGAATAGATTCCTCGCTCGTTCCCGTTGTGGATTTTGGGCATCTTAACGCAAGAGATTGTGGAGGGGTATTCAATTCTGCCGATGATTATATGCGCGTTTTTGATAAAATAGCGAAGGCTACGAGTTCTGGAGTCGCCGAAAATCTTCACTGTCATTTTTCAAAAATTGAATGGACTGACAAGGGTGAAAAAAGACATCTCACTTTTGAAGATAAAAAATTCGGACCGGACTTCGAACCTCTTATAGACGTGATTGTAAAATACAAGCTTTCACCTACAATAATTTGCGAATCCGCAGGAACTCAGTCCCAAGATGCATTAACGATGAAAAAATATTATATGGAGAAGATAAAATGAATGCGTTAAACAAATTAAGAAACGAAATGCGAGATGCAGAGCTTGATGCGGTGCTTGTTTTTGATGAGCTGAATCAACATTATCTTACGAGCTTTGCATTTACAGACGGCTTTTTGCTTATCACGCTTAATAAAGCGTATCTTGTAACAGATTTCAGATATTATGAAATGGCTACAAAAGCAGTTAGTTCCGATTTTGAAATCCTTACTCCAAAGGACCGTGATGCCTTTATTGATAGTGTGTTTAGCAAAGAGAAAATCAAAAAGGTCGGATTTGAGGGGGGATTTGTTTCTTACGAAAGCTATATCAAATATAAGGAACGCTTTAATTTTCAGGAATTTGTCAGCATTGGAAATATGATAGAGCTTATCAGGCAGGTAAAGGCTGATAAGGAAATCGAAATTATGCAGAAGGCGCAGGATATTGCGGATAAAGCCTTTGAGCATATTGTTAAGGTGATAACTCCCGAAATGACTGAGCTTGACGTTGCCGTGGAGCTTGAATATGCTATGAGAAAGAACGGAGCAGAAGCATTTTCGTTTGAAACAATTGCTGTGTCGGGCGATGCTTCCTCGTTACCACACGGAACACCTAGAAACGTTAAGCTGAAGCGCGGATTTCTCACAATGGACTTTGGAGCGAAGTATAAGGGATATTGCTCCGATATGACCAGGACGGTAGTTATTGGTAAAGCGGATGAAGATATGAAAAAGCTTTATAATACCGTTCTTTCAGCCCAGCTTGCTGCCATCGATTTTCTTCGCGAAGGTGTCGATGCAGGAGAGGCAGATAAGGTTGCGAGAGATATAATAGATGCAAATCCAGAGTTTAAGGGCGCTTTCGGTCACTCACTCGGTCACTCGGTTGGGCTGTTTGTCCATGAAACACCGACTCTTTCGCCGCGTTCTTTCGGCAGAGTGCTTAGGGCGGGGGAAATTTTGACGGTAGAACCCGGAATATATCTCTTTGGAAAATACGGCTGCCGCATCGAAGATATGGTAAAAATCGAAAAAGACGGTGTGTATAATTTCACTCATTCGACCAAAGAACTTATAGAAATATATTGATTTTTATTAAAACTTCAAAAAAATTTGTGAATCCTCTTGAAAAAATCTTAATAATATGATATAATCTATGCGTTAAGCTATGGCGCTAGGGTTGTGGCGGACCGATTTGCCATTAAAATCTAAAAAAATTACGTCAAGAAAAGGAAACAGAAAACTATGTTAACAGCAGGCGATTTCAAAAACGGTGTTACCTTCGAGATGGAAGGTAAGGTATATCAGGTAATCGAGTTCCAGCACGTTAAGCCCGGAAAAGGCGCGGCTTTCGTTAGAACCAAGTACAAGGACGTTATGACCGGTGCTATCCGCGAGCAGTCCTTCAACCCTACTGCAAAGTTTGAGAACGCAGTTATCGAAAGACGCGATCTCCAGTACTCTTACGATGACGGTGATCTTTATCACTTCATGGATACTGAGACTTGGGAGGAAACCCTCATTTCTCGCGATATGGTTGAAGATAACTTCAAGTTTGTAAAAGAGGAAATGATGTGTAAGATCTCTTCCTTCAAAGGTAAGGTTTTTGCAGTTGATCCTCCTACATTTGTAGAGCTTGCGGTTACAGAGACCGAGCCCGGCGTTAAGGGTGATACCGC
>JAZOAA010000204.1:0-6971 GCA_045595265.1 Eubacteriales bacterium | reverse complement strand
TGGCTCCGCTGTATCGTCTGCCACGCCTCATACTGTTCCCGGTTGTCCTCTTCTCTCTATATCGACCTGCTTTTGCTACAGTTAGCTTTAAGGACTAATTACTTGTTTTTCCTGATAATATAAGGGGCGAGAATTCCTTTTGTTTGCTTGCCTGTATGCGAAAATGCAAAGGTGCAATTTCCGCATGTACAATGGAGCTTTGCAGAAATAGCTACTCCGTTGAATTTTTCAACATTTTTCAAGTATTCTGATAATCTTAATTTCATATTTGGCTTCGCGAATATTTGCACCAATAGATGTCGCACTACGCTCCAACTGATTGATAAGAGAATAGTGCCCCTTAATGCCGTCAGTCACTTTCAAAATACTTACTGCAAAATCCATAGATAAATCTGCAAGCTTATTTTCTGCCATAATCATCACCTCTCGCCATAGGTACAGTATAAATTTGTAAGTAAAGCAAGAATGAAATCACCTACGGTGATGAAATCCAAACGAGTTTGGATGAAATCTTCGGTGTGCCACCTCAGATGAAATCAAATCCACCCACCCGCCGTCGAGGCGGCTTTCATCCCACGCAAGTGGGATTTCATCGTGAATACGATTTAACCCACCAGAAAGGGTGGATTTAACTGAAAAAGAGTCAGGATTGAAACAATCCTGAGTCTTTTTCTGGTGCGGGAGACGGGACTTGAACCCGTACGTTGGAAACACACGCCCCTCAAACGTGCGCGTCTGCCGATTCCGCCACTCCCGCGAACGATAGATATTATACAACATTATTTTCCTTTTGTCAATAGGTTTTTGATAAAAAAATCGAAATTTTTAGAGAAAAAATAAAATTCGGTAAAAATAGCAAAATCACACGCTCTTTTTAGGAAAAACATTGACAAATCCTTCAAATTACCTTATAATTATTATGTATATTTATTCAGCGAGAGGCGCGTGATATTGAACATGAGCGATACAACTGTTAAATTTAAGATAAAGCTTGCCGACAGGCTTATCGGTGTAGAGTGCCTTTATCAGTCTACTGCCGAATTTTGTAAGGAATACTTATCGGAAGGGAAAGAGGATTTTTCCGTTTCCGTAAATATGTCCGATATTCTTTACGAGAGAGCAAAGTCGGATAAAGAAAGAGAGCTTGAGGGCCTTGCGCCTTATACACCCTCGCCCGCTTATCTTGAAACACTCTCGCTTTACCGCAAGATTGCGGAGCGCCTTGTGGAGTATGATACTCTGCTTTTCCACGGCTCTGCGATAGCGCTCGACGGGCAGGCGTATATTTTTACTGCCAAGAGCGGAACAGGCAAGTCCACCCACACGCGTCTGTGGCGCGAGGTGTTCGGTGAGCGTGCCGTTATGATAAACGACGATAAGCCCTTGATAAAGCTAACCGACGAAGGTGCTTTCGTTTTCGGAACACCCTGGAACGGCAAGCACGGCCTTGGCGAAAACTCCTCGGCTCCTCTTTATGCGATAGTCTCGCTTGAGCGCGGGGAAGTAAACCGCATCGAGCAGGTGGATAAAAAATATCTTTTCCCCAAGGTATTCAGCCAGACGTATAGACCGAAGGAGCAATCGGCTCTTGCAAAGACGCTTATGCTTGTTGACGCTATGCTTAACAAGGTTTCTCTTTACGAATTACATTGCAATATGAATCCCGAGGCGGCAACTGTCGCCCTTGAAGGAATGAAAGGAAATAAAAATGAAGCTTAAAAAAGAATTTATTACACATACCTCGGGGGACGAGCAGCTTATGATTTCGGCAGGCGGCAGCTTTAACGGTATGGTGAGAAGCAATAAGACAGCCGCTTTTATCATCGACCTTCTCAAAGAGGATATCACGAAGGAAGAGATAGTTGATAAGATGCTTGAGGTTTATGACGCGGAGCGCGAGGTTATCGCCGCCGACGTAGATAAGGTTATTGACGCTCTTTTGAGCATCGGAGCGATAGATGAGTGATTTTTCCACCTACGAGGAGCAGCTTGCGCGCTATGGTAAAATAATACATACCAACGTCGGTGTGAGCATGATGCCCCTTCTTCGCCAGCACCGCGACGTTATGATTATAGAGCGCCCCGAGGGCAGACTGAAAAAATACGACTGTCCGCTGTATAAAACGAAGAGCGGAAAGTATATTTTGCACCGTATAATAAAGGTCAGAGAGCACGACTACGTTATCATAGGCGACAACTGCACACGGCGCGAGTACGGTGTAACGGATAAGGATATCATAGGCGTCCTTACAGGTGTTATCAGAGATGGCAAAACCATAAGCATGGACAACCGTTTATATAAGCTCTATTACCACCTGTGGTGCGATTTTCTATTCGTGAGAATCCCTATCCTTCATGTAAAAAGCTTTATAAAACGCGCCCTAGGATTTATAAAAAGACGTATTTTCGGAGTAAAAGGTAAATGAAAAACAATCCATCGACCGTAGCGTATAACGCCGTTACTTATATTGTGAGCTGCGTGCTTTCGGGGTTGCAGCCCGATGCCGCGCTTCTGTCGCGCGTTCCTACGGCTGAAATATATTCGGCGGCAAATTCAATGAGCCTTATCGCCATTGTTACGGACGGACTTGAGTCCTGCGGGATTTTCTCCGAGCGCGCTTCACAGATGAAGATGCTTGCGGCGAGGAAGGCTATGCTCTTTGATGCCGAGCGCGGTGAAATATCGGCAGAGCTTGAAAAAAGAGGAATAAAGCACATGGCTCTTAAGGGTGTTATACTCAAGGAGCTGTATCCTTCCGTCTATCATAGGCAGATGGCTGATAACGATATTCTCTTTGACGGTGAGTATCGTGAAACCGTGCGTGATATCATGCTCTCCCGCGGCTACGAGGTCGAAATATATAATCAGGGAAACCACGACGTATATATAAGAAAACCGGTATATAATTTCGAGATGCACGTGTCCCTCTTTCACGGAGAGTCGTATGAAGAATATTCGAGGTTTTATTCAGACCCGTTCTCCATGGCAATTAAGGACGAGGAGGAAGAGTACGGATATCATTTCTCGGACGAGGATTTTTACGTATATCTAAAGGCGCATGAGTATAAGCATTTTTCGGCAGGCGGTACGGGACTCCGTTCTCTTGTCGACACCTACGTTTTCTTAGATGCAAAGAAAGATACGCTCGATATGGATAAGGTAAATAACTCCGCGTCGGCACTCGGACTTTCTCTCTACGAGCAGAGAACAAGAGAGCTTAGTATGAAGGTATTTGCTCCAAAGACCGCCCGCGCTCTTTTAGAGTTTGATTTAGGAGAGGGAGATGACCCGCTTACAGAAATAGAGCGCGCCCTGCTTTACGATTTCTATTTCGTCGGCACGTACGGAACGACAGAAAATTCCGTGTCAAATAGTATTGCCAAAGAAACCGGAGGGGTGAATGCCGCCTCGAAGGCAAAATATCTTTTCAGAAAGCTATTCCCGAAAAAGAGCTTTTACGTTTTAGCAAATCCCGAGGTTGAGAAAAAGCCGTATCTGATACCTTTTATCTGGATAGGACGTATGTTCCGCTTTATCTTCAAGTCACCCATAGATACCGCAAGAAAAATCAAAAGGGTAATTAAATCAAAGGAAAAGAAAAATAATGTTCGCTAAAACGCGCCTATCTATAAAGGAAACCGTAAGGGATATAAAGCGCGCATACTTCGTTTTCAGCACCGTAACGCAGATTTGGCTGCTGTTCGGACCGCTATACCTGTTACTCGCAGGGCGGGGTCATGTCACGCTGAATATAGTTATGCTCGCCCTCGGTGTCTTAACGCTTGCAGCGCATCTTATCTACGAGCACAGCGATAAGGAAAAGGCTGATAAGCGCAAGTATAAAAAGGTAAAGAAGGTCAGCCGCCGCGTGCGCTTTGCCGTAAAAACACTAAACCTTCTCTCCGCAATTTACGCCGTGTGCGTCACCTATTCCGACCCCGACGTGTTCGCTATTCTTGTAACGCTCGGCATGATAATCATGTGGATAATAGATTTCGCATTTCTCCTCGTAACTCTCGTTTTCGATTACTTTAAGAATAAAATTGAGAGAGCCTTCTCCGAGGACGTAGATGAAATCAAGGATGGCATATCCTCGCCTATAAGAGCCGCAAAGCGCTGGTTAAGGAAGGATAAGGAGATAGAAGAAAACGATTACATAATAAGATGAAAAAATGCACGCATAGCCGTGCATTTTTTATTCTATGATATATCCTTTGATTTCAAACAGAGAGTTCAGAAGCCACACCGCAGGGATACATAAAAGCAAAAGGCGGATATGAAGATATGGGTAAAGCAGTGCGGCAATTGCGCTGAAAAGAGATGAATATAAAAACGGCGTTAGTATGCTTGATTTTGGTATCAAATCCGCCATTTTGCACCTGGAAAGTAAAATATAGTTTACAAATAGCGATAATAAATTAGATAAAAGCAGCGAAACACCCGCGCCGATAAAGTCGAGCTTCGGTATCAGAAGTGTACTTAATACGAGGTTTGCCACAACCGAGCAGAAGGCGGAAAGAGTGGTGTAGGGACTCCTGCCTGCATATACTATACATATGCCGATAAGCGCGGAGGCAAACGATGGCACGGCGCACAGAGCCAGAGGCACAGATGAATATTTTGCTATGCCGTATTCCTTCGGTGCAAGGAGTCCGAAGATTTCCGGCACGAGAGTGCAGAGCATACATACGAGAGCGCACAGAGCGCGCATTGCAGGCCGAAGCAGAGAGGTGAAATCATCTGTCCTGCCGTCCGATAGCTTTCTTATTATCCAGGGGTAGAGGGCAGAGCTGACGGACGAGGTTATAAACCCAAGTCCCAGCCCTACCGTGTGCGCTATGGAGTATTTCGCCAGCGCCGACGGTCCAAGATACGCGCTCACCATAAGCTTGTCTATCTCCGCGCTTACAGCGCCCGAAGCAGCGCTTGGTATTAAGGGAAATGAGTTCTTTATCACGTATTTTGCCTTAGCTTTATCAAAGAGCCTTCTGTATTTCATTATTCTTATTACAATGGGCAGAGCGACAGCCGCCGACAGTATTAAGAGCGCATACACTCGCCCTCGGTAGCCGAGTCCGCCGCCTATGGTAAGCGACGCTGCGAGAAGGGGCGTTAGGGCGGCGGTAGTCAGATTTATAAGAATGACCCGCGCGTAGCCGTACTCATGCTTTGAGCTTGCCAGAGCGAGATTTATAGCAGTATCAAGTAAAAGCTGCACCGAGAGGGCAAAAAGAACATCGTACGAAAGCGAAAGATAGGGCGAAAATATCAAGATGATAAGAGATATCCCGAGCGCAAACCCCTCGCCCACGGCAAGCGCGCTGACTAAAAATCCCGCCTTCTCGCCCTTGTATTTTTCAAATCCGCGGTACAGCACCTGGGCGGATATTGCCGCCGCGCTCACAGTCGTCATAAGACCGAGATAGCTCATATACAGCGTGTAGCTTCCGTATTCCTCACCCGAGAGAAGTCTTGTAAATATGGGCGTTGACAGCACTCCGATAAGCTTCGTAAGCGCGCCGGATATAACGTAATACAGCGATGCCCTCGCGGGCTTTTTCAGCCTTGTTTGAATAATTTTATGATTATACAAGAAAAAAACCTCTATTTTGCCAGATTTTGTTGACGATATCTTCATAAAAACACATATTGCAGGGCGAAAAGTTGGATTTACAGGCGCGTTTTGCAAGAAAAAATAAAAAAATTGCAAATTGGAGTGAAAAAGTTTATAAAGCCTATTGATTTTTTATTTACTTTGTGGTATAGTAAAGTGTACTAATTTTTTACCTAGGAGAAAATTTATGTTTAAGCTTCAGTATCTCAACGATTTAATGGAAACTGTTGTAAGAAGAAACCCCGGCGAGCCTGAGTTCCACCAGACCGTCAAGGAGGTTCTTGAGTCTATCGAGCCCGTTCTCGAGCAGAGCCCCGAGTACATCGAGCGCGGTGTTATCGAGCGCATGGTTGAGCCGGAGAGAATTATCAAATTCCGTGTTCCGTGGGTTGACGACAGCGGTAAGGTTCAGGTAAACCGCGGATTCCGTATTCAGTTCAATTCCGCGATAGGTCCTTACAAGGGCGGCCTTCGTTTCCACCCCTCCGTTAACGAGTCTATAATTAAGTTCCTCGGCTTCGAGCAGACCTTTAAGAACTCTCTTACCTCTCTCCCCATGGGCGGCGGTAAGGGCGGCGCTGACTTTGACCCCCAGGGTAAGAGTGACGCTGAGGTTATGCGCTTCTGCCAGTCATTTATGACCGAGCTTCAGAAGTACATAGGAGCAGACACTGACGTTCCCGCAGGCGATATCGGAGTCGGCGCAAGAGAGATAGGCTACCTCTTCGGTCAGTATAAGAGACTCAGAGATGAGTTCACCGGCGTTCTTACAGGTAAGGGACTTACCTACGGCGGCTCTCTCATTCGTCCCGAGGCTACCGGATACGGAGCGGTTTACTACACCTGCGAGATGCTTAAGCACTTTGGCGATGATATTAAGGGCAAGACCGTCGTTGTTTCCGGCTTCGGTAACGTTGCTTGGGGTACTTGTAAAAAGGTTGCCGAGCTTGGCGGTAAGGTAGTTTGTATTTCCGGTCCCGACGGCTACGTTTATGATGAGGACGGCGTTGTAACTGAGGAGAAAATCAACTATATGCTTGAGATGCGCGCATCCTGCCGCAACAGAGTAGAGGATTACGCAGATAAGTTTGGCGTTCCCTTCTTCAAGGGTGAGAAGCCCTGGGGCGTTAAGGTCGACGTTATT
This sequence comes from Eubacteriales bacterium, assembly GCA_045595265.1. GTDB lineage: Bacteria > Bacillota > Clostridia > Oscillospirales > CAG-272 > UBA1740. The sequence goes on along the minus strand of JAZOAA010000204.1, from coordinate 212 downwards.
ATGCCTTGCGCAACTCAGAACGAGGTTGATATGGCAGAGGCAGAGAAGATCGTTAAAAACGGCGTTAAGTACTACGTTGAGGTTTCCAATATGCCCACCACCAACGAGGCTGTTGCATACCTTATGAAAAACGGCGTAGTCGTTGCACCCTCCAAGGCGGTTAACGCAGGCGGCGTTGCGGTTTCGGGTCTTGAAATGTCCCAGAACTCTAT
>JAZOAA010000203.1:0-11847 GCA_045595265.1 Eubacteriales bacterium | reverse complement strand
TACCGATGAACGCATATATATAGTTGCAAGATGCAAAAAGTAAATTGAAGAGGAAAAAGCTAATGAGTGAAAAAAACGAAAAATCAACTATACTGAGAGCAATGACCAGAGATGGTTCTGCCCGAATTTTAGTTATCAATTCGAGAAAAATAGTTGATGACATGATTAAATATCATCATACTACACCAACCGCCACTGCCGCACTCGGAAGAACTGTAACCGCAGCATCTATGATAGGCACAATGCTTCCCGAGCAGAACGATAGCGTAACAATCTCTATCTCTGGTGACGGTGAAGCAGGCAAGATAATCGCAGTAGGCGATTATTTCGGAAATGTAAAAGGCTATATCCAAAATCCGATGGCAAATCCTCCGAAGAAGCCTAACGGAAAGCTTGATGTCGGAGCAGCTGTCGGAGCAGGAACCATATCGTTTGTTAAGTCGGTTGGAGCAAACGAGCCCCAGATAGGCACGATCGAGCTTGTAAGCGGAGAGATAGCAGAGGATATTGCAACTTATTTTGCAAAAAGTGAGCAGGTACCCACTGTGCTTTCTCTAGGCGTTCTTGTTGATAAAGACTATTCATGCCTTGCCGCAGGCGGCGTGCTTATTCAGCTTATGCCTTTTCCCGATGAAGCAACGGTAGACCTTATTGAGAGAAATGCTGCCGATCTTTCTAATATTTCTCGCTATTTTGATAAGGGGCTTGACAACAAGGCTATCGCGGATATTGCTATGCGTGATATACCGTATGATGTATTTGATACTCTTGAGGTTGAATACAAGTGCGACTGCGGACGCCAGAGAATGAAAAAGAAGATCCAAAGTCTTGGAAAGGGAGAGATACTTAATATGCTCTCGGAGCAGGAGGCGGAAGGAAAAGCGCGTGAGCTTACGGCCGTGTGCCGCTTCTGCAACACGGAGTATACCTATAACGAAGACGAGCTTCTGAAAAATCTTTAATACCAAAAAACACTTTGCGGGCATAAACTGCTAGCAAAGTGTTTTTTTGAGGTGAGTATGGATTTTGATGTAATGGAGCTGTTTTTAAGCCGTAATAATATACTTAAGCACAAGGAGTATGCGAATACGCTTCTCTGTAAGCATACTGTAATGGAGAAGAGTATTCCTAAAATAGTCGGGAGAACACCGGCACAGATATACCGTATGCGTTTATCTTTTGACACGAAAAAGGAAATTTTAGGCAACATTGCTGATTACCTTTCTCACGTAACATTTTTTGATTCTTTTTCTAAAAACGACACGTTCTGCCCTGAAATAAAAGGGCAATTTTTATCAGAAAATGATTTCTGCTATCGTGCGCTCGAATATGCTAAAGGTGTTGATTATGGATTTATGTATGTTTTCAAGGACAAAAAAGGTAAGATAAGATTTGCATCGAGTTGTAATACGCTTGCCTACATATCATTTGTTCCCATACTTGCCCTTGACGTTTGTGAGCATGCTTATTTCGCTGACTACGGCTACGAAAGGACAGAATATCTTAAACGCGCAATAGCCCGACTTAACATATCTAAACTTGTTTCGGAATGAGAAAAAGGACTTGACATATATACCGATAAATAGTATAATATATGTGAAAAAATCAAGCGTGACACTCGAAAGGAAATGGATATGTCAATGTTGAAAGGAAACGCGGTAGTAGGACAGTCAGGAGGACCTACAGCAGCGATAAATGCAACTCTTGCAGGTGTTATAAAGGGCGCTCTTGCCGCAAAGGCGGAGGGTGCAATCGATACTATTTACGGTATGCGAAACGGTATTGAGGGATTCCTTGAAGAAAGGCTTATAGACCTCACAGCAGTATTTTCTGATGAAAAAAAGCTCGAAATTCTTAAGCAGACTCCTTCAGCCGCTCTTGGCTCTTGCCGTAAGAAGATGAAATCACCCGCAGATGACCCCGAAACTTACGAGAAGCTTATCGAAATATTTAAGAAGTATAATATCAGATATTTCTTCTACATAGGTGGAAACGATTCTATGGATACCGTTTCCAAGCTCTCGCAGTTCGCTTCAGAACATGACTATGAGATGCGTGTCGTAGGTGTTCCCAAAACGGTTGATAACGATCTCGCGGTGACGGACCATACTCCCGGATTTGGTTCTGCGGCAAAATTTGTTGCCACCACTATGAAGGAGCTTATCAGAGATATATCCGTTTATTCTATGAAGGCTGTTACGATAGTCGAGGTAATGGGCAGAAATGCGGGTTGGCTCACAGCGGCAGCGGCATTGCCCGTGGTTTCCGGTGGAAAAGCCCCCGACCTTATATATCTCCCAGAGCGCAGCTTTGATCCCGACAAGTTCATCGACTCTATTATAGAGCTTCAGAAGGATCATCCCGCACTTCTTGTCGCAGTGTCTGAAGGAATAAGATTTGCAGACGGACGGTACGTCGGCGAGGGACTTGGCGGCAGGAAGGTAGATGCCTTCGGCCACGTTGCTCTTTCGGGAGCAGGTAAGGTTCTTGAGGAGCTTGTAAAGGAACGCGTCGGTTGCAAGGTTAGATCTATCGAGCTTAATCTTCCCCAAAGATGTGCGGCACATATTGCATCGCTTACCGATATCACAGAATCTGTCGGAGTAGGTGCGGCAGCCGTTAAATATGCGACAGAGGGTAAGACCGGCGTTATGGCTACTATCGACCGTGCGGATTCAGATGAATATTCTGTGAGCTTTGGTGCTTATAATATCTCTGAAATTGCAAATGCCGTAAGAGGTGTGCCAGATGAGTATATAAACGATACCTCCGACGGTATAACAGAGCAGGGCATAAAATATCTTAAGCCGCTTATTATGGGTGAGTGCAATATCGTTTATGATAACGGTATGCCAGAACACATAGTTTTCTAAATTCTTCCTTAATATATTAAAAGGTACTTGAAGCAACACTTCAAGTACCTTTTTTGTTTATTTCATAATGGTGTGATAGTCGCCGAGAACTATTCCAAGCGTGTAGATATAAAGAGCAAGATAATCATGGTCTGTTTTTGCAGAAATATCACCCTTAAGCTCTGTCATAGTTCCATTTGCATTAGTAATCGCGACGTCACCGGCACTGCTTGAGAAAATGTGATTATCGGCAGTTTTGTTTTCGGCAATTGTTATGTCCTTGAAATTATACTTTTTGCCGTTTTTCGTGCAATCGTCCATATCAAGAACCGTCTTGCCGCCGATAGTAACCTTACCGTCTATATCAGTCGTTCCGTACATCTGGTTAAGAATGCCTTCCCAACCTCCGCTGAGATCGGGAACCAAAAGATTTACCATAACGATATTCATAGCCTTAAAGGTTGTTTCTTTGCCGTTTACTACCATGGTTTTTTCGGTGATAAATGATGAGTTTTCCTGAAGTAAGAGCTTGTTGAGATTTTTGATCATCTCAGCGGCAAAGCCTATCCTCATAGAAGTAAACCACGCCTCCTCACCGGTTACCCAGCTTTCTATGAGACAGTCGCTTGATATATCGACTTTTGAGCCGGAGTAAGCATTACACAGATATGAGGGATTATTCTGATGTGAAATAATAGCGGGTCCTCCGGACTGTGTTACGGTAGAAGATTTTACGTTAAGAGTAAGTCTTGGATAAAGCGCTTGGTCAAGCGGTTCATCAAACTCGCTTTGAATAGGGTTCTCAGGTCTTAAGAATATGTGGTTTTGCCACGAGTTTTGGAAGATGGAATCGGAGATATTTACCGTTTGATAATCGTATTCGGCAAAATAACTTATGTAGTAAGATTTGATTTTTATATTATCTAGGTTTACTATCTGTGACTGAGTTTTTATCGCGATAAGACCAAGCATTGCCTTATTGCTGTCCTCAATGTTATCACTCTTGTGATCATCGTCAACCAGCATAAGATTTTTTATAGTAGTCGAATATTGCGTATGATCAAAATACATATCCTTTGCAACATTAACGCTGAACCTGAACAGCTGACCCTCGGAGAGTGAATCTTCCTGATTTCCGTAGCCGTCGGGAACGACGGTGGGAAGCTCATGAGAGTAGATTGCAAAGTAATTTCCGTGTATTCTAAAGCTCTTATGTTCGTCGTTTAACTCATGGTTAAAGATAGAGATGTAATCGTAGAAAGTGCTCGTTCTATCTTTGTTAAGGAAATATTCAGCGGGAATATCCGTAGTTTTGATAGTTAAGTCGTTGTGAAGAACTATACTGTTTAACTCAGCGGGTCTTGTAGCTCCTTTTTCGTTAAGAAGAAAGTCGTCAACTATCTGATATTGTGTTCTGTTATCTCCGGGAATAGTAGCAAGTTGGTGGTATCCAAAGCTAGCGGTGTTAGTCAGATAATTAAGCTCCCATGCATAGCGTACGTTGTATCCGTCAACAACCGTTACTTCAATGCTCTTAGTCAGAGTGTTGATTTTATCCTCGGCACAGTCGAGAGGGCGGGTAGTTATCTTAAATGACTTTCCGATAGCCTCCTCTGTAAAGTCGAAGGAGTTTGCTTCTTCGTCTATCGTAACGTATTTTATAAGCTCATCATCTGCAAGCGGAGCATCAGAACCCTTAAGATAAACGTTTGATGCACTTGTATAAGATGTTACGTTTTTCTTTTCATGTGTGTCAAGATCGATAACAGCTAACGTAAGGGTAAAGTAAAACGGATTATCATCGCCAACGACGTATCCATAGCCCTTGTTTTTGAAATCAGCTTTGTTGGTTTCCAGCATCTTTATGGACTCCGGAAGATAAGTACCCATAATAGCGTAATTTCCTAATCCGGAGAGCGACTCTCCTTTGACCGTTACTTGAACGTTGTGGGTGTATCCGCCGTATTTTACAGTCAATTGACGAATACCGGCGCTTGACGTATCAAGAGTTCCAAATATCAGCTTCATTGCATCAACCTGCTCAGAGGTGCCGTCATTGTATGATATCAGAGCTGTAACAGATGAAAAATCAGGCTTTTCATTAAGATTATATTCTGTTTTCAAGCCGCCGGTGATTGTGATGCTTGTTACAGCTTTTTCCCCTTGGCAAGATATAAGTAATATCGCTAAAAGAGTCAGTATAATAGTGAAAATCAGTCTTTTTTGCATTTTTATCCTCAGTGTTCGATGATTACATTATTAAATTTTGTGATAGTTTCCAAAAATAATAGCCATAGAACCATAATAAAGCGCCAAGTAATCGTTTTGTTCGGATGCAGCAAGACTGCCCTCGGTAACGTTAATAGCAGCACCTGCAAGATATCCCGCACCGCCCGACGGAGTTGCAAAAGCGTTTGCATCAGGAGCTTTAGATTTAATGTCCGAAACAGCTGTATTACCATACGTTGTCTTGACACCGCCACGGTTATAGTCGTCCATATCCATAGCGCACTTGTTACCGATGAAGAGCTTTCCGTCAATATCGGCAGCGCCGAGCACTTGATTTATAGCTCCGCTAAAGTCGCCGTTTTCAAAATCGGGCACAATAAGATTTACCATAACCACGTTCATGAAGCCCATGGTGCCGCCGCTCGCTGTGTTTCTGTCAGTGATGAAGGATGAGCCCATAGCCTTGAAGCCTGTGTTCATGGTTTTTATTCCACCGATAAGGTAATTGAGCTTAAGAGTGGTAAACCAAGCCTCATCGCCCGTAACCCAAGCCTCAACCAGCGAGTCCTCTGAAATGTTTACTAGAGCACCTGCGTTTTTATTTTTATTCGCTGTGGCGTCGGCAACCTGGGTTATGATAGCAGGTCCGCCGCTGTTGGTTATTGACGAGCTCACAACGTTAAGGGTGAGACGTGGGTACTCTTCTTTTGCAAGAGGCTCTTCGTCGTCATCGTCTTGCACGTGGTTGCTAGAGAGAAGATGAATGTTATTTTGGAACGAGTTGTGGAATTTAGAATTTTTGATATTAATAGTATGATAATCGCGCTCGGCGATAAGGCTGATGTAGTAGGACTGAATATTTACGTTGTCGATATTAACAACGTTTCCGTAGGTTTTGATAGCGGCGATACCGAGCATAGCCTTATTAACGTCTGTAGATTGGTCGCTTCTCGGGTCGTCATCAACCAGCATAAGATTCTTTATATTGGTTACGTACTGGGTATGGTCGTAATTTTTGTCCTTATCAGCATCTGATAAAAACCTAAAAAGCTGCGCGTTAGATACAATATTATCCTGGTTTCCAACGCCTTGAGGGACTACGCAGGGAAGATTGTGTGAATATATAGCAAAGAAGTTGCCGTTAAGAGTGAAGGTCTTATGAGTCTCTGTAAGCTCGTGAATGAATACAGATATAAATTCGTATAGGTCGTTATTTCTGTTACTGTTAAGGAAATATTCCGAGGGAATATCCGTTCTTTCAATGGTAAGATTGTTGTGAAGAACTATACCGTTTATATTTTCGGGACGGGTCGCGTTCTTTTCGTTCTTCAAGAAGTCATCGACAATCTCAATTTGGGTTCTTTTCTCATCGGGATTGGTTTCGTCAAAATCAAATGTGTCGGAGTTGGTGATGTAATTAAGCTCGTAAGCCTCATAGATATTGTAACCGTCAACAATCATAACGGTAAGCGATTTTGTCAGCTTGCTCGCTTGATCCTCATAATCCTTTGGGCGGGTTGTGATGGTGAAGGTTCTGCCTATTGCCGCCTCGGTGAAATTAAAGGCGTTTTTTTCTTCGTCGATAGTAACGAATTTGGTAAGCTCCTCGCCTTCAAGCGGAGCGCTCTCGCCCGTTATTGTAACGGTAGAGACGCTGGTGTATGATGTTATATCGGTTTTTTTCTTGGTTTCATTATCTATAAGGGTAAGCTTAAGCGTGAAATAGAAGTTGTTGTCGTCGCCTATTACATACGGATAATTCTGGTTTTTGAATTCCGCTTTGTTAGTATTCCATAAGGCAAGCGATTCGGGAAGATGAGAAAAAACTGTATAATCGCCACCCGGCTCGAGAGAGTCTGTTGACGCTCCCTTGACTGTTATCGAAACGTTTAGAGTGTAGCCGCCGTACGTTACTGCTAGTAGCTTCGTACCGGCACGGGATGTGTCGATATCGGAGAACGTAAGCTCCGAGGCTATGACGCTTTTTGTGCTTCCGTCGTTATAAGTAACGATAGCCTTCACGGAAGAAAAGTCAGGCTTCTCGTTAAGCGCGTATTCCGTCTTAAGTCCTTCCGTTATCTCGATTTTATTAACAGCTAGCTGTCCTTGACAGGCGGTGCACACCAGTGTAATCAGTATTGCGAGAACGATGGTGATAATCAGTCTTTTTTTCATCTTGCGCTCCTTATAAACAAATACTTAATAAAAATTACCCTAAATAGTAGATTTCAATAAAATCGCTTTTTCTTGTGCCGTCGGTAGAAACTACGTAAATTTTTGCAGAGCCTTCTTCGGTAAAGGTGACAAGTCCGTTTTCGTCAATTGTCGCAACGTCGGAGTCAATAACAAAATCAACCTTCTTGTTTGATGCGTTTGACGGTGAAAGCTCGTATTCTATTTGAAACGTTGCCTTTTCGTACAAAATAACGTATTTTGCACCTGCATCGTCTGTCTGTATTTCGTTATTAGCATCGGTAGTGATTATCTTTATCTCATCAACAGGTATTTCCTCAGGCTCATATGTAGCATATTTGAGTCCGAAGAAAGTAACGAGAACTATTGATGCGGCATAGATAATGCCGATTAAAACAATAACGGATTTTTTCATTTATATGAATATTCCTTTCTGAGTGCGGTCGTTTATCTTCGGTTTTCACAAGAAAATTAGTTTCATTCCTTGAAGAACGAGGCACACGAGATAAAGGCTTGAAAATTAAGTCTTCAAACCTTCTCCTTGTAGTAAACCTTTACCTTTGAGAAAAACAGGCGCGCTCTGTATGCAAATGCACAAAGTCCTATTAAGAGAAGCTTGGGATATACCGGGCTTCCGTTCTCCATAAGCAGAAGAAGCGTGAGTCCTGTCACGGCAAAGGAAATGAAGAAAGCGTAAGCCGTGGATTTTAGTTCGTTGGGGTCGTTTTCATATTCTCCTATGGCTGCATACACTTCGGTGTGAGGATTCATAACGTCAAGCTCTGCCGAATAGAGAAGGTGAGCGAGGTATATGAATATTATAGCGAGAATGAGGCACGCTGCATCAAAGAATACAAGCGGTGTTGTCGAAAGCAAAACTGCGAAGGTTAAGATAAACGATATCATGCAAAAGACCGTCGTAGGCAAAAGCTTAGCAATTAAAAGTGTGAGAGGATTTTTTGGTTGAACCTTTATTAAATACGCACTTCTTCCGTCTCGAGAATATATGCTCGCCGCATAAGAGTTCGCATTAAGAACAACAAGCAAAATGATCAGAACGTTGAATGAAACGATCATCTGATCTCCGAACGTGTCTGTGTTCATTGCTATGAACAAGCTGTTTAAGAGGAAAATAAGAAGAGGAACGGATATCATTATAACAATGTTAGAAAACAGTCGTCCCGTATCCTTTACCACCTTAAGAAACTCGTTATATGCACAAGTGAACCATGAGGGCAGGGCACGATTCTTTTTCGGCTTTACTTGATTTTTCAGATATTCAAAAGGCTTGCTCGCCATAGCATAAAACATCGGCTGAACGATTACGAGTCCGAGTATAAGAAGAGCGAGTGTAATCAACAAAAGTAAAGCAAAGCGTAAAAGCGTTGCGCCTATCGGGAATGTTACGATAATAGAAGGCCCTACCGGCACGGCTTCGCCCACTATCATACGGGCAAGGTCGTAGAGCGGTGTCAGATTGTCTGCATAGAAGTGCAGAAATTCTTGTATCTGTAAGAAAATATAATCCCAGTTAGTACGCAGGTTTAGATCATCTGGTATAAGCGATACCGAGAAGAAGAGCGCTGCGATGGTTGCCGATACTGCAAGTATTATAGAAAACGTTTGAAGAGATTTATGAAGTCTGTATACGTTGGATATCCACATGGCGGGAATTGAGAGCAGAGCACCGATGGCTACCGTCATTACAGATATCAGTAAAAAGCACACCAAAAGCCACGGATAGAAGATGAAGTCGTGTCCGTGAGTTATAAAGTAGGCAACGAAGAGAGGGATGATAAACGTGAAGTTCTTTTTCAGTTCAAAGAAGAAGAAAATTATCAGCTTGGAAAGATATACCTCTATCGGCTTACATGGAAGTGTAAGAAGAACCGCATTATCTCGAGAGAAATACATCGCTTTCGTCAGTCCCACCGTGCATGAGCAAACAGAGAGAAACAACATTGCGGTCAACAGCACGGACATAAATGTGTCGGGAACTCGACCCATCTCTTCAAAGAGGGGTAACTTACCAACGAGGAAAAGTATTACTGAGCAAGCCGCGATCGATAGCGCAAATTTGAGTACCCAAATCAAAGCGCCGAGTATAATACGAACAGCTTTTTTTACGTCAAGCGAGAGACCCCTGTAATTGAGCTTCTCCTTGAGCTGCATTTTTACCAGAGTTATAAGAGTACTCATATCTGTGCAGCACCCATTACGTAGGACTTGCTTTCGTCGGCAACGTCCAGAATGTCATCACCGTTAATATTTATAAGCTCGGTGTCCTCGTCAGCATTTATAATATTGATATAAAGCTCCTCAAGGTCTATGCCTTTGGCATCAAGATCCGAAACCGTGGCTACCGCGCGCAGCTTTCCGCCCTTGATTATAGCAATCTTGTCGCATATCTTTTCTACAATGTCTATAATATGCGAAGAGAAGAATACAATGTTACCCTTTGCGGCATGCTCCTTCATGCACTCTTTAACCTCAAATATACTCGTTGGGTCAAGACCGGTAAGTGGCTCGTCAAGTATCCATACCTTAGGGTTGTGCACAAGCGCTGCCATAATGGCAATCTTCTGCTTCATACCGTGAGAATAGGTTTTCATCTGGTTGTCAAATGCGTGGTTGAGTTGGAAGCGAGTAACGTATTTTTCAATAGTCTCGTCTCTGTATTCTTGTTCTACGTCGTAAAGGTCGGCGATATAGTTTATGTATTCGCGGCCCGTGAGATTTTCGTACAGAGCATAGTGGTCAGGAACAAAGCCTGTGTTCATCTTAGCCATAACGGATTGCTTGTCTACGTCATATCCGCATATTTCAATGCTGCCCGAGGTTATGGTCTGTATACCTACAATGCTCTTGATTATGGTTGACTTACCGGCACCGTTAGGACCAAGGAAGCCAAAAACCTCTCCTCCGCTTACCTTGAATGAAACGTGGTCTACGGAGTAGTGCTTGTTCGCGCCGTATTTCTTAGAAAATTCTCTTAAGACGATTTTGGGTGAATTATCACCGCTGATAGGCTCGGTAGGAGCCTTGCCTCCAAGGAACTTTGACAAATCTTTTTTCATCTGTTTGTAATCTCTTTCTTTTAGTCTTCTGCTCTCGGCAATATCCCATCTTTTGAAAAGGAAGTCGTAAATGAACCACGTGCCCATCGTCAGCGATGTGTAAATAATAAAGAAGAGCGATTGATAAAGCGGGTAGAACGTTAATGTCAGCTCGCCTATGTTCAGCGTCCATACAAAGTCTCTTGTAGCTAGCGCCCAGTCGCCGATTTTATCTGCGATAAAGTCGCTGTTCAAATAGAAGAAATCTGTCGTATGTCCGTAATTCTCAAACAGCGCGTTGAGAAACAGAACTGTGAAGAAATAGACGGTGAAGAGAATGAGCGAGATGCCCCAATCAGCAAGAGACGGGCGCGTATATAGCTTAAGCGCCAAAATAAGAACGGGTAAGAAGAATACGGCGTAATGGTTTAACCAAAAGCTTATCGAACCCGCGGCTAAAGCGTTTATTTCTCCTGCGCCGTACGGTACCAGCATGGATATCAAAGACCCCGTTACGTTTATGAAGAGGCAGAAGTAAAAAGGCTTGTCCCACTTAAAAATAAGGCAGAGGGGGATTAAGAACATCGCAATGTTGCAAAGGTAAAGCGGAAGGTGCTGCGGGTGTAGCCAATCCTCGAGATACCATCTGGAAATATATGACCAGAACAATCCGATTGCGATATAGAGCATAGCGCATCTGCGAGTCTCGTAGCTTCTGTCCTTAAACGCAAAGAAAATTGCAACGGGTATGATAACAGCGATGTATAGCGCAATTCTGTGAGCCTCGGAAAATCCGCCGATTACAACGTTAGAGTCGAGATAACCTACAAGAAGCTGGGGGATATATGTGGGCATAACCGAAAGTATTGCAAATGGTAGCATAGCAATAAGTGTGCAAAGTTCTTTTACAGACGGCAGCTTTTTTATATCCTCGATAAATGCGGAGATGGAAAGCGTCAGCGCTATCGAAAGCTCTACTGCGAGGCAGGGAAGTCTTGAATCAAATGCGGAAAAAGCATCTGCGCCTACGATTCCTTGGGCATATATACCGAATAATGCAACGTCTGTCACAAGAAGCGGCAGCGAGAAGAACTTAACCATGTTGCGAAGTGTTGGAATTTCAAAGAACTCGTTCAAAGCAATTGACAGAAGCGCTGCCCATGTGAACCATATAAGCACAGCAGACAGGACTGTCATGGGAATATCGTTTCCGAAAGGAATTTCGTATCCCGGCAGCAAGGTCATATTAAGACCTCTTATCCAATATATCGCCTCTCTGTCTATCATGTATCGATAGAAGGCTACTGCACCCATAATCAGCACTGCTGCTTTTTTGATCAAAACGAATTTTGAACACTTGTTTTTTAACATATGCCCACTTGTAACCAATAACAGCGTGGCGATGATGATTGAAAATATGTAAATAAGCACGGATGTTCCCCTTACTAGCATTTATGTATAATCACACACTATAATTATAAGCGATAAGGCGACATTTGTCAACAATTTTTAATACT
>JAZOAA010000202.1:0-9104 GCA_045595265.1 Eubacteriales bacterium | reverse complement strand
TCGGCAGATGCGATTTCCTCATCAACGGTGCGGGCGGCAATAATGCAAAGTGTCAGCCCAAGATCGTTGAGTTTGATCCTCGTGAGCTTGAGGAGGACCGTCCTGAGGATGTTGTCGGCATCTACAACGTGGATATGAATGTTTTTGAGAGCATTATTAAGCTCAACACTATGGGAACGGTATATCCCCTTCTTGCATTTGCAAAATATATGGTCAAGCAGGGTGGCGGAAGCATCATAAACTTTGCTTCAATGAACACCTATTGCCCCCTTACAAGAAACTTTGCATATGCTATGAGCAAAGCAGCCGTTGCAAACTTCACTCAGGCATTCGCTGCGTATTTCGCAAAAACAGGCATACGCATCAACGCAGTTGCTCCCGGATTTATTCTCAACCCCAGAAGTAAGCTTATTCTTGGAACCGTTGAGGAGGGGCTTACTAAACGAGGACAGGACGTTATCGATCACACCCCGATGGGTAAGTTCGGTTCCGCAAACGATATGTGCGGTGCTATCCGCTGGCTTATTGACGACCGCGCGGCAGGCTTCGTTACCGGCATAACCGTTCCGGTTGACGGCGGATTCCTCACCTTATCGGGTGTCTAAGCGGGGTAGAAATATGATACTTTCTGATTATTTCCGCTCTGAGCACGATACGGCATGGGATTTTGCTATTGCTTCGGGTGTTCGTCACGGTGTTATTCGTCTTCCCGAGGACGGACAGTTTGACTATGCCGACAAATCTCATTGGGATGCTCTTGTCAAAAGGTTTACCGATTTTGGTGTAACGCCGGTTGCTATCGAGCCTATGCCTAACGAGCTTCACGATCACATTAAGGCAGGCGACTCCCTTCGTGACGAGAGCATTGAAAAGGTAATCTCTATGTTCCCGAATATGAGAGCGCACGGAATTGACACCATCTGTTTTAACTGGATGGCGCATATAGGCTGGCTCCGTACGAGCTCTGATTTTCCCGAACGCGGTGGCGCACGGGTTACCGAGTTCAACATGGCAGAGTTTAAGCCCACAGGAGCAAAAATTACCGCAGACGAGCTTTGGGCAAATTACGAATATTTTGTTAAAGCGGTGGTTCCTTATGCGGAAAAGTATGGAATTAAGCTTGGACTTCACCCCGATGATCCGCCCGTTCCGCGACTCGGCGATGTAGAGAGAATTATGATTTCTAAGGAAAACATAAAAAGAGCCGTGTACGGAATCGTAAAAAGTGAAAGCCTCGGTATTACAATGTGTCAGGCAAATTATTTTGTTATGGGTGAGGATCTTGAGAAAACTATCGAAGAATTTGCTGATCGTATCTTTATGGTGCATTTCCGCAATACCAAGGGAACACCCAACCATTTCCGTGAGACATATCACGATAACGGTGATATAGATATGGCAAGGATAATGAAGGCCTATGTGAGAAACGGAGTAAACGTGCCAATAAGAGTTGATCACGTCCCCACCATGGCAGGAGAGGCATCCACCTTGCCCGGCTATGATGCAATGGGCAGACTGTTCGCCATAGGATATTTGAAAGGAATTTTAGATGCAACCGAAAGCGATCAACCGTGAGTACGTTTACCATTTTAAAAGGATTAGAGGAAGTAAATTATGAATTTTAACGATAGGGAAAAAATTATCGCGCTCACACCTCTTTGGAAAGGGGAACGTTTTCCTGACGGACGTCCCAAGGTTCCCGATAAATACCTTGATGCACTTTACGGAATGACACTTGAAGAGGTTTGGAAACCTATATTTGTGCTTGGCTACGAGCATCAGTTTGTCGGAGGAGGACTCGCTCCGCTTCATACACTTCACGATGACGGAAGAAAGCTTGTCGGACGTGCCGTGACCTGTACATATGCACCTACTCGTCCTGATTTGCAGGATGTTCAGTTCAGCCGCGGAGCAGAGGACGGCTTGAAGGGTAACTATAACCAGTGGGTAATAGATTCCCTTGTTGAGCGTGACGTTGTTGTTTGCGATATGTATGATAAAATCTACAAAGGAACGTTCCTCGGAGGAAATCTCACCACCGCCCTTTACAACAGAACAAAGACGGGAGGCGCTGTCATTTGGGGCGGTATCCGTGACGTTGAGCAGATGAAAAAGGTGCCTGAGGTTCAGGTTTATTACAGAGGAATAGACCCAACTCCCATCAGAGAGTTCCTAATGAAGGACTGGAATGACATCACCAGCTTTGGCGGTGCAGTGTGTTTGCCAGGCGACGTTGTATTCGGTGCGGGCGGTGGAGTTCTCTTTATACCCAGCCACCTCGTTCCCGACGTAGTGGAGGGGGCTGCAAAAACTCACGTTAAGGATGATTTTGGGTTTGAAATGATAAGTCAAGGCAAGTTCACTACGGCACAAATAGATAAAAATACCTGGAGCGAAGAAATGCTTGATATGCTTCTCGAATGGATTAAAACCGACCCCAGAGGAGAGCAGTACCGTGATCTTGATTGGTCAAAGGAATATGATCTCGCCCGTAACGGCGATCCCAACGATACTCAGACCGCTCTTTAATAAAATCGGTAGATTAGAATCGAAACTCAAGAACAAAAGAAGGTTGAAAAGCATGTCAGAATGTAAAATAGTCAACTGTAAAGGGTATCCCGAGCTGTATATCGATGGCAAATCCGTTGTGCCGATAGTTTATGCTCTCAGCGATTTCCCCGGAGCAAAGTCCAACACCGTGTACGCACAGCGAAACATACGTAATTTTGGTGATGCAGGGATAAATATCGTAGCGCTTGACACAGATCTTCGCCTCGGTTGGAGAAAGGGGATTCCCTTTGATCCCGAGCCTCTTATTGCGGAGATTTCTGATGCTATGGAAGCAAACCCCAATGCAAAGTTCATCATACGCCTTCACGTGAACGCACCCTACTGGTGGTGTAAGGACAATCTTGATGAATGCGTTGTTTACCGCACACCCGAAGGTGATCATCTTGGTGTTGACAGAGGCGAGGACTATGTGCGCTTGATACGCGGTGATAAAGATGAGCTGAGAGCATGTATCGCATCGGAAAAGTTCCTTTCTGAAGTCTGCAAAAACATTAAAATCTTCCTTAAAGCAGTCAAAGGCACTCCAGAGGGGAATGCACTTCTTGGAATTCAGCCTGCTTACGGCAGAAACGGAGAATGGCATCCATTCGGTCCTGACGTATCCTTACCGATGCAAGAATATTTTAGGCATTGGCTTATTGATAAATACGAGACGGAGGATTCGTTGAGGGATGCTTGGTACAATGCATCTGTTTCCTTTGATACAGCGGAATTTCATCCTGAATGTTACCGCCCCGGTGACGATATTTCAATGCGCGATCCTAGATATTCACAGGACACCACCGATGCTCAGATAGCATATCAGCAGGCTAACGTGGATGCGATCATTCGTTTCTGCAGAGCGGTCAAAAATGTTAATCCGGATATACTTTGTGGTAGCTTTTATTCGTATATCGTGTGTACTTCGGAGGGCGTTGTACCCACCAACGGCCACCTCGGTATTGATGCCATATATAAAAGCAGAGACATTATCGACTTCCTTGCGGGACCTGTCTGCTATGCAGGAAACCGCAAGAGCGATGGTATTCCGATGCAAAGGGCACTTCTTGAATCTCACCGTCTAAACGGTCTTCTTTGGCTCACTGAAATGGATCAAGCACCCGTGGACACGGATATTATGGTGGGCGGTAGCGCTGAAAAAATGAATGAAACTCTTTCTGTCTTATATCGAAATGCCTTTATGCCGCTTTTATCGGGAGAGGGATTCTGGTTCTACGATCACCGTCTTGTACTCGGCAAGACCGCAAGGCTTCCCGAGGAACTTCCCGAGGGAGTAAAAATTAACCCATTTGCTTCAAACATCTACCACAAAAAGGGATGGTGGGATAACCCCCATATAATGAAGAAGATAGCCGATATGAGAGCCTTTGCCGAGACTGTTCGAGAAAGGAACTATTCGGTAAACTCTGATGTGCTTATTGTTATTGATCCCGATTCCTACTATCACCGCGCGGCTGCCGTTGACGGTGACGGATACTATACGATACTCGAGTCCTTCGGGCGCGCGGGTGTGGCAACTAATCTTATCTATTCCCGAGATCTTGACAAATGCGAGATCTCAAAATACAAGTGCGTGATTTTCGCCAGCAGCTTCGCCCTAACCCCAGAGAAGCGCGAGTTGTATAACGAAATTACGAAAAACACTACGGTGGTATATCTCAACTGCCACGGCTATTGCGACAAATCTACCCTTTCCGAGGAAAATATATCCGCGGCTGTGGGAATGAAAATGACTCGCAGAATCGAAACCGCTATGTTCTATGATGACGGTTCAAAGGAAGAGATTTCCGCCACTGTACAACCGGTATTCTCATCCGAAGCAGAGTCTGCAGAGGTACTTACAAGATATGAGGACGGAACACCTGCTGCCGTAAGATGCGGCAAAAGAATCTATATCCCTAACGTCGCAATTTCAGAGCGTATGGCGAATTATCTTGTATACGTGTCCGGTGCACATCGTTTTACTACCTCGAGAGAGCCTGTGGTCGCAGGTTTTGGGTACGTTATGCTGAACTGCCAGCGCCCCGGAAAGCGCACTCTCACGTTCCCGTCGGGCAAGAGCACAGAGATTGTGACTGATGGTTTTGAGACGGTAGTGTATGACATCGAAAGCGGTGAGCGAGTCTTTTGAGCCTTTTAGAATAAAAAACAAAAAAATGATCCCGAGCATCGAATGGGTGGCTCGGGATTTTTTGTATCGGTCAGTTGTGTTCGTGGGGAGTATAACCGAAAAAGCTTTTGTAGGTTTTTGTAAAGAAGGATGCGTTGAAAAATCCGACGGATTCCGCAGCTTCTCTGACGTTGTATTCTCCCGATTTTATAAGTCTGTCGGCTTCCTCTATACGAAGCTTGTTGCGGTATTCCACGGGAGAGAGTCCTGTATATTCACGAAAGCTTCTTCGAAATGCCGTCTCGCTCATAAAACAAAGCGATGCATAGTGGGATATCTGAGGACTCTCCGAAAAGTTTTCGGAAAGGTCGTGGAGGGCAGGGGCGAGCTTACTTGCAAGGGCTTTGTTCTTACCAACGCGCAGGGAGAGAAGGCTCTTTCTGAGAAGATCATACACCTTTGAGGTGAAATAAAGCTCACGGCATTCGCCGATTTCGGTGGAATCAGGATGAATCGAGGCGTTGTGTATAAGATTTTCACTGCCGTGTATAAAGAGCTGTACGGGTTTTGACAGTTCGGAAGGAAGCGTACCTACGGTACATTCAAACTGTATTATTGTAATGAAAGTATCATCCTCTGCATATTCCGCTTTATAAGGATGATTTTTGGGAATAAAAAACAGATCTCCGGCGGAGAGTACGATCTTTTTTTGTTCTGCATCCGAAAAGTTGTATTCGACCTTTCCCGATTTTACATAAATAAAACCGTCAAAGCGACGTCCGTTTGGGAGGGAATATGTGTAATGCGCGTTTCTTTTGACTCTGACACAGCTTATTTTACCTATACTGAAGCTTCCCGCTAGTGTTTCTGTTTCTTTCACGATGATTTTTTCCTTTCCGAAAGGCTTTTTTAACATTATATCACAGCGTCTCTCGTCAGTCAATAGCGTACGCCCTAAAGCATTGAAAGTTTTTTGCGCGGTCGAAAAGTGTTATTATTCTATCGTTTTCGATATTGAATGGAGTATAAAAATTATTTATAATATAAGGTAACAAACTGTGAGGTGCATTATGATCAAAATTGGAAACATTGTAATCAAAAAACAATCAAACGTTTGGAGTAATATTACCTTTGCTCCTACAGATGCCATAGAAGACCCGTGGGGCAAGAGAATTATTGACAAGATTGCTGAGGACGGAGTTACAAAGACCATACGCATATACACTATGTTTGAGGACATCGTATACTACGACGGTGACGGAGTTTTGCGGTACGATTTCCGCGTCAGCGACCTGAGACTCGATTATCTCGTCGGCCTCGGCTATGACATTCTGCTTACTTATGCGGGTGTGCCGGACTGCATTGCAAAAAGCACCGTGTATAAGTCGAGTATGTGCAACGGCAAGACGAGATACAAGGGCAAGATGTGGAACACCTCAATGCCCCGCGATATCAAGGTGTGGGAGGATATCTGCTACGAATACACGAAGCACGTTATCGAGAGATACGGAATCGACACGGTCTCGAAGTGGTATCTTCAGTGCTTTAACGAGCCAGATGCATCCGCTTTCTTCCTTCGCGAGCTTTCGAGCTGCGATCAGCCTCTTGAACGATGCGCGGAATATTGCAAGCTCTACGATGCGTTTGCGCGCGGAATATTGAGGGCCTCCGAGAATTTGCGCATTGGCGGTCCTGTGTTGGCAGGCGTTATCGACTTCTTTGAGGCATTTTTAATGCACGTCAGAGAAACGGGTGTCCGTCTTGATTTCATCTCGCTTCATAATTACGGAACAAAGCCGTCAATTCTCCAGCAGAACGGCGGACATATTACCGTAAATGCTACCATAGAAAAGCAAGAAGGCTATTTGAAGGTAATAAGAGAGCAAGGATTTGAGAACACCGAGATACTGATGGACGAGTGGGGAATTACCACCAGCGGTTTCAAGGATACGGCTGAATTTCCCGTTCTTATATTCAGAGAAACAGAGGTTTTCTCTGCTTATTACGTAAAGATGATAAGGGAGTTTATAAACAGAGACTACAATATATCAAAGCTGTTTATCTGCCTTTCCGGTCAGCACGAAATGACTGCTGAATTTACGGGATTTCGTAATTTCTTCGGTATGAACTTTATCAAGAAGCCAATCTACAACGCGCATCTTATGGTATCGAGGCTTCACGAGGGGCTTGTGTCCTTTGAGTGCGAAAACGCGAACGTATCGGTAGTTCCTACAAGAGATGGGGCGGGAAATTACGCCGTACTTCTCGCATATTCGGGCGAGTTCTTTGAAGAGGATGCTGACACCGTGCAGGAGAAGCTTTGCTTTGAGGATGATCTTCGTGGAAGTGAAATGATCATTTACCGAATTGACAAGAATACTACAAATCCCTATAGACTTTACCAAAGACACGGTATGAGTAAAGAACTTTCAGAGGCGGATATAGCTATGCTACGCAAGGAAGGAAATCTTGTCCCTGTTTATACCGGTAAAATTGAGGGGGACGAGGAACTTGTTATGTCACCTAACTCAACTTACCTTGTTGTTGTTAATAAATAAGTCGTATGAAAATTCTACGATTGGTTATATTATTGCTTTCCATAAATTAGTTATTGTTATTTTGTAGGAAAAAATGTAAAATGTATTTGGGAGATAATTTGTAATTGTCTGCCGTTGGAAGGAACCTTATGCAATTTAAAGATTTAAGTCGAAATATAAAAAAAATAAGGACAGAAAAAGATCTGACTCAAATAGAGCTTGCTGAAATTTTGCGGGTAGCGCCGCAGACGGTATCAAAGTGGGAGAGAGGCGTATCATATCCCGATATTTTTCACCTTCAAAAGATATGTAATGTTTTAGATATCAGCATACTCGATTTCTTTAAAAATGATGAGGTCGAAGGGGAAGAAGATTATTACATAGCTATCGATGGTGGTGGAACCAAAACAGAATTCGTGCTTTTTAATGTAAGCGGTGAAATTGTTTCAAGCGTTGTTTACGGAACCACGAACCCAAATTCTTGTGGAATAAAAAACACTCTTTCAACCTTGCAGGAGGGTATCGATTTCATTCTCACGATGAAGAGGCATCCTAAGAGAATCTTTGCAGGAATTGCAGGTTCAATGGTTGGCAATTACAGGGAAACTATAAGAACGTTTTTGAAAAAGAGATACCCGTTTTGTAAAGTTAACGTTGTTTCGGATATAAAAAGCATTATTGGATCTGTGCGCGAAAACAAAAAATGTATAGCCGCAATAATGGGGACCGGTTCGGTTGTATTTGGCTGGGATGGAACCGATTTGAAACGTATAGGAGGATGGGGTTATCTATTCGGAGACGAGGGGTCGGGTTATGATATTGGACGTGAAGTTCTGATTGCTGCGTTTTCATACAGTGACGGTCTTATGCCTTCCTCTGAAGTAGCAAGGCTGGCGGAAGAAAAACTTGGAGGTTCTGCAAGTGATTGCACTGCTAAGATATACAGTGAAGGGCGCTCTTACATAGCATCATTTTCCCAGTGCGCTTTTGAAGCTTTGGAGAAGGGTGACAAACTTGCGGAAGAGATTATTTCGCGGAGTGCTGATCGCTTTGCGAAGCTTATAAATCATATGTACAGAATTGGCGAATACGGCAACCGCGTTATAATTTCCGGCGGTCTTGCTATGCATAACGAAACTATGATTAGAATGCTTAAAGATAAACTCGATAAAGACATCGCATTAGAGATCCCCTCTCATCCACCTGTTTTCGGAGCAATGAGAACCTGTCTTGAAATGGACGGTGTAAATATAGATTACGATGCTTTTGAAACTAAGTTTGTTGAAAGCTATAAATCAAAATAAATCTATGGAGATCTAATTATTATGATGGAAACAGAAAAGAGAAATCCGAGAACTAAAAATATAGACAAAGCCACGACTGCCGAGATAGTCGCAATGATAAACGAAGCAAATTACGACTCGGTAAAGGCGGTCGAAGCCGCATCGGCAGAAATATCCGCGGCGATAGATCTCGTAACCGAGGCGCTTCAGAATGGCGGCAGACTCGTATATATGGGCGCGGGTACGTCGGGCAGACTTGCAACTGCGGACGCAGCAGAATGTCCTCCCACCTACGGAGTTGATTACAATACCGTTATTGCGGTAATCGCAGGCGGTGAAAAAACGCTTGTAAGAGCAGCCGAAAACCAAGAGGACTCGGGCGAGTCGGGAATTGCCGACCTTAAAGCCAAAGACCTTTGCTCCCGTGACGTTGTAATGGGCGTTTCGGCATCGGGAAGCGCTGAGTATGTTGCACGCGGACTTGAATATGCAAGAAGCCTTGGCTGTAAGACCATAGGACTTGCATCAAATCCCGACTCTAAAATGAAGCCCTATACCGACGTTTACATATATACAGCAACAGGTGCAGAGGTTATCACCGGC
>JAZOAA010000201.1:0-16203 GCA_045595265.1 Eubacteriales bacterium | reverse complement strand
AAAATCGACTAAAAATTCTTGCTTTTTTCAAAATTGTATGCTAAAATATACTTGTAAAGCTATATGTAGTCAAATGGAGGCAAAGCTCAAATGATAATGGACCTTGTTCATAACTATATTGTAAAAAGCACGATGACCGATGCTTTTAGAGAGAGTTTGGAAAAAAATCTCATTCCTCTGATTAGCGAAAAGTACAGCGGTCTTTCTGAGATACAGATGTATGAGGACTATATTGCCGATGCCTTTTATCAAAAGGGCGAGTGGTATTATCCCCTTACCGTAGTGACGGTGGGAGGACCTATCACGCAGTGGATCAAGTGGAAGATGAAGACGGGCAGCTTTAAGGACGGTGTTCCTTATGCTTACGTCGGAACAGGACTTCTTGATTTCGCTCTTGCTGATGAAGTTCCCGAGGAGTTCCCGGCAAAGCTCGTCGGCAGATCCAGATATTACGAGGGCGGCTCTATCGAGGTTTGCGTAGATACTACCGTAAACGACCCGACCCTCCTTGTAGGAAAATATTCGCAGACCTTCGTTGACGAGATGGCGCGTCAGCTCACGGTTAAAATCGAAGAGGCAATGTCGGTAAAGGGACTTGCTAAAAGCTCGCTTTCGCTCTCGCTCGTTTTCGCTCCCGCAACCTATATGGAGCACACGTCCGAGAACGTTACATACCGCCGCCTTCTTCTTACTGACAAGGCGTCAGCTCCCCGCGACTTCTGGGTCAAGTGGTTCAGAGAGGACGGCGCAACCGCGTATACCGTATCCGACGCTGTAAACTGTGAGAATATAACCTTTGAGATAGGCGAGGACGCTTCTCAGAAGATAAGAGAGAAGGAATACCGCTTCCTTATAAGCGCGGGAGCGGATAAATATCACAACGCCATGGGCAGAAAGAATATTACCGAGTGGCGTGAGCTTGTCAAGCGTGCCGTTAAGAGAGGCGAGCTTGAGAAGATAGAGATGGCCGAAGAGTCAAATAACGACGATATCAACAAGCGCCTTATCGAGCTTCTCGGCAAGGCTCCCGAGATTTCCGTGACAACGGAAGCGCCCGTCAAGGAAGAGAACGAAGAGTTTGTACGCGCTATGCAGTATGCAAGAAGCGTTGTCAGCGAGAAGGAAGAGGCTGACGAGGCGACAGAGATAGCGTTTGAGGCGGCGCCCGCGCCTTGTGAGGTTGCCAAAGAGCCTGCCGTAGAGGAAATCGCCATCGAAGAGCCGCTGCTTGATGAGCCTGTCGAGGAGATAGCCGAAGAAGCAGTCGAGGAAGAAGCGGTTGAGGCAGAAGCGGAAGAGATAGCAGAGCCTGCTCCCGCTATGATTATCGAGGACGTTGACTATGCGTCTGGCGATGATGATTTTGAAGATATAGTTGACGAGGAATCGCTTGAGTCCGAAGAGGAAGAAGCCGAGGAGTCAGCTGTCGATATTGAAGCAAAGATAAGAGCCGAGCTTGAGGCGAAGATAAGAGCCGAGTACGAGGCACAGGCACGCAAGGTCGAGGAAGAGCTTCGCAGAAAGAACGAGGAGGCGCTCCGTGCGGCAGCAGCGGAGAACGAAAGACTCAGAAAGCTCGAGGAGGCAAGACGCGCCGAGGAGCAGAAGCTACGCGCCCAGCTTGAGCAGCAGCTTATGATGGAGGCTCGCGAGCGCGAGCGTATGGCAGAGGCCGCAAGAGCCGCACTCGAGGAGCAGAAGAGAGCGGAGGCTGAGGCAGCGGCGAAGGCGAAGGCGAAGGAAGATGCCGAAAGACTTGCGGCGTTTGAGCGTCAGAGAGCCGAGGAGGCTGCGCGCCTTGAGGCTGAAAGAAAGGCAGAGGCAGAGAGACTTCGCAAGGAGGCTGACGAGCGCGCGGCGGCATCGAAGGCAGCAGCGGCAATATCCTCTAACGCAAGGAGCAAGAATTACACCTACACCTCAAAGAGTGTCAGACTTCTGTTCCGCAGGAGCGTTGACCCCAACATAACCTCACGTATTTACGAAATAATCAAGACGACACTCGAATATTACGGCAAGGATAAAATGTATATGCGTATCAAGGCTACCATACCCGATACCACAACCGTTATTCTTGAGTTCGTTGAGATTCCTATGGAAGAGATGACTCTGCTTTCCAACATTATTAAGGTGCTTGGAAACAGCGGTCTCGGAATAGCTAAAGCAATAGTAGAATAAAAAAAGGTCTGTCACATTTGGTAAAACCGAAAAAGTCCGAAAAGAAACGATAAAAAGTCTAGGATACAGCAAAACCGTGTAAATAAGACGATAAAAGGTTGAAATCCTGCGGATTTCTCCGATTTTATGGACTTTTTCTACCTCCGTTTTCAAGGCTCGACGTATGTATATACGCCTCTCGCCTTGAAGAACGTAGCTTTTTCCTCAAATCTGACTATCCCTTTATCAAACTAAAAGAGGCGGAGAACCCGAAAGGTTCTCCGTCTTGTTTTTTGTGCAAAATATATATAAAAAATCAAATAATTTGTAAATGCTGTCAGTATGAAAAAGTTTTTTGTTTGTGTTAAAATTAAGTATAAGCTACAAAAGAAAGGATATACAGAACATTTATGAGAAATAAAATAAGCACACTTCTCCTTGTTCTTTCTATAACGTTTACGCTCCTTTGCTCATGCTCACCGAGCGAGGATGCTCCGAATAACACGGCGGACGGATATATTTTCAAGCCCGGCTCGGAAATTATTTTGGTGTATTCGGAATACGAGAGGGACGTCAGCCCCGTTTACGACGACGGTGACGGAGGAGATATAAACAGATACGAAGAGCTGACTAAAAAAATCTACGACGCCTTGAGAAAAAAGTCGGAGGGTATTTTCGTTAAGGAAAGAAACGATGAGATAGCACCCGCCGAGCATGAGATTATCGTGGGAATGTCAAGCCGAGAGATTTCAAGGCTTGCCTACGAGGAGCTTAACAGCATCAAGGCAGAGGGTGACGAAACGAGGTACGTGATATATACCGACGGAAGCTCTGTTGCGATAGCCTACGATATGGACGACACTTACAGCACGCCCGAGATAGCCGTCGATTACTTTATAGAGAATTATCTTAAAGCAAACGGCGAGCTTACCGCGAGCGCGGGAGTCCTAGAGTCTGAAAAAATCAATCTTACCGAGTATTATCAGGAGCGCGACGACGCTCTTGTCAGCGAGCAGTGGGAAACTCTCCTTCGCTCCGTAAGGCTTGAGATGGCAGAGACTCTCGGAGAGCAGGAGGCCACTGACTATGCGAACAAGCTGGTTTATGCTCTTCGGAGATTCTACTCTATGTATGACGACAGACTTGTATCATGGCTTGCAAACCTGCTTGACCAGGATATCTGCGTATGCAAGGGCGAGGTTTGCGAAAATACCAAAAACTGCGGCGGCGCTGCATTTTACTATTCAAACAGCGCCAGAAATACGAAGGGATTTCTCCCCGATGCAGAGTCAACCGCGCAGGCGCTTGGTATTCTGAAAAATACGGGAATGCTCCGCCTTGTCGGTGATGATTACTCCGCCGCATTTCCAAAGGGCCTGCCCGAAAAATTCATAAGGTTTGCAAAGGCGCTCCAAGACCCCGAAACGGGATATTTCTATCACCCCCAGTGGAATAAGGATGAGCTTGCGGTGGCGAGAATTTCGCGTGATATGAACTACGCGACGAGCGTGCTTAAGTCCTTCGGCTCTCTGCCGACCTACACTACGCCAAACGGCGAGGGCGGTGACGGAATTGATTACAACGGAAACAAAATAAATACGTCAAGCCCCGTCTCTCTTACCTCGAGTCTTCGCATCTCGGGCGCATCCCGAGTATCCAAGGTAATACCGACCGCCACAGCCTCCTATCCCGCAAGAATGGAAAACGAGACTACCTGGAGAAATTACCTTGCTACCCTAAGCCTTACGACAAGGTCCTACGAGGTTGGTAACGAGCTTTCCGCGTCGGCACAGCAGCTTGTAAACAGACAGGCACAGCTCACGGCGGCAGGCGTATCTTACAATCTTATTGATATAACGGTAAAGTGGTTTACCGACCAGCAGAATAAGGAAACGGGAACGTGGTATTTCGTTGACCCGAACAGCGAGGCATACGACCCGTATTACGGAAACGACGGAGTGCTGAAGATTTCCGCATGGTTTAACACGGTGGGAAGAGCATTCCCGAGAGCAAAGCTTGCCGCGCAGAATGCGATAAACGCGATAATGCACGAGCAGGACATCATTCAGGTATGTAACCTCTACAACACGTGGTTTACCGTATCCAATCTTAAGAGCAACGTAAGAAAGCACGGCTCTGCCGAAACTGCAAACGAGTTTATTACCGAGCTTCGCCAGGTAGCGCCCGAGGGAATTGAAAAATCCTTAATCAAGATTGCAGACCACCAGAAGAGAGACGGCTCGTTCTCCTATTATCAGGACCACTGCTCGCCCACCTCGCAGGGAATGGTCGTTGCGCTTGAGGATACTGATGAAGGCGACCTTAACGCTACCAGCATCGCAACCTACGGAATTACCGGATTTATTTTCTCTGCTCTCGATTTTTACCAGAGAGACGAGTCGGGCGACTACATATATAATAATGCAGGCGAAAGAGTTCTTTGTAAGGTTGATATTTATACCGACTCCGACAGACGCGTATTTCTTGATGAGGTAAGCGGTCTTGGCGGTATAGTCAAGGATGGCGAGGTAGATAATTCCGAGCCTACAACCTTTGACCGCTATAACGTAAACACGATAGCACCCGAAGAGATTGACCGCAATCTCAAGACGGGCGACGAGCTTTACATACTGCCCGACACCCGCGAGAGCGCGGAGGGCAACGTTCTGAGCTTCAAGAGCGCGCTTAACTCTGACGGATACGTAAACTTCTATTCAAAGTCAGGCTCCGGAGGCTCTACCTACATCTTCTCGTCCGACATCTGCATATCAGACGTAAGCTCGGTCGGCAAGGTCGTAAATATCAATATGGGTAAGGGTCTGCCCGAGGGCAACATTTATATGATTTCTCTGCGCGCAAGAGTGGTTGACGGAAAGATGGTCATAGGAATTTACGACTCATCATCTACCGTAGACGAGCGCTCGGTGATAAATCATCTTGCAGACGTTCCTTACCGCGATTGGTTCACGCTTAAAATAGAGTATTATAAGCTGAAAACCGAAACGACAAGCGATGCGCGCGTTAAGATATTTGTAAACGGCGTATGCGTTGCCGTAACGGATAACTACTACGATAACCAGGGTAACAAGATAACGGGAGAGGGAGACCCTAACGTAACCTTCAACCGTACTTGGATATCGGGTGACAAGAGCACGGAGGCTACCGTTATCTTTGATAACGTGGCGGTTTATAAGGAAAGACGCGCTTACAGCATAGAGCCTCTCTCGGTTGATAAGAACGTAGACGGAACAGACAATTCGGAGATTCTTTACGACTTTGAATCCGAGGCGTCGCTTCCTTCGGGCTTCGTACCGAGCAACCCCGAAAAATCGCGCGTATCCCCCGTTGTTGAAAACAACCAGGTAAACAATAAGCTTGTAGTAGGCGGAGGCTCTATCCTCATGCCGAGCAATCCCCTTACTAAAAAGCATAACCGCGGAACGCTGAGCATGGATATTACCGTTTCCGCAAAGAGCCTCGGCGATTGCGGATACATATCGTTCGTTGATACGAGCGTTTCAAACGCAACCGTATTCCAGCTTGATATGAAGATAGTCGAGACCGACGGCGAAAGGTACGTTCAGCTCTACGAATGTCCCGAAGGCACGAAGGGCGACGCCATAGAGGGCGCGCGCTTCAAGGTCGGTGCGCTGACACAGATAAGGATAGACTTCTATCATAAGGAGGATATGCTTCTGCTCTATATCGGCGGACAGTTTATCAACGTCAGCGAGGCTATATTCAAAAACGCAAACAGACTGAGCTACGGCGCGGCATACGTCAACGTTATCTCGGGGGCTACGGCTATAATAGACAACGTTGTAACAAGCTTCGATACGTTTGAGTTCACAGAGGCAAACGGTGTTAAGCCCGTCGGCGATACTAACAAAGAAACCTTTGATACCGATACTACGGAGGCAGTCCTCGGTACAGGCGCTTCTCTTGAGGGCGGTGAGGGTGATAAGCACGCCCTGCTTGCCGCAGAGGGCGCAAGCGTCAAGCTCATAGCGTCCGAGCGCTCGCAGATATCGGGAGCTTTCATAATGGAAGCAGACGTCACCGTCAAGGACCCCGATTACGTCGGTAATCTTCTCGGCGCTTACGTCACCGACAGCAAAGGAAATCCCATATTTGCGATAGCTCTCATAGCAAACGAAGAATTTATAAGTATTCAGGAAATGTATTCGGGTGATAAGACCTATCCTCTGGCTATCTCCACGATAGATTCCGATACCTTCAATCTCCGTATAGAGTATTATGAGAAAAATCAGTCGGCAACCGTTTACGTAAACGGAAGCGCCGTTGCCACAACGTCCGTTACCTACGACGAGATGAGCGCTGAGAGAGTTGGCGTATACGCTATGTTCAAGTCGCTTGGCAGCTGCGGTGTGGAAATTGACAATCTGCTATCCGATAAGATATTCAAGACCCAGCTCACAGTACCCGATAACAGCGGAGCAAACTCCGAGGACAGCATCACGGGCATTATGACTCTGGATTCATCGGCTAACGGAAATCTTCCCAACGCGATAACCGGCGCGTTCTCCACCTATGGCGCAGGCATATCCATTCAGCAGATGCTGAAGAAAATCGGCGATGCCGAGGCATATTATTCAAAGGTAGGAAAATTCACGACGAACGCAGGCGGAAACGATAGCTTCTTCATCAAGTCCAATAACACCTCCCAAGAGCTTAAGAACGCGAAGAAAACCGTATTTGAAGCCGACCTTCGCCTTGATGCACAGACGAAGGGAACCGTATATCAGGTGATTATGGGCGACAGCGAGAAGGGACTTGCCGGAGCGTATATGTTCAATATCGCCGTCAGCGGAAATAACGTGGTCATAAACGACTCCTCCTTCACGGCAGGCGATAAGGCGCGCACCTCTTCAACCGTTACCGCAGCGGCTCTCGGTGAGTGGTTCAGACTCAGCGTTGAATATTACGTAAGCGGCGGCACGGAAGGCAACGAGGGCATACGAATAGTCGTGAAGATTAACGGCGAGGTCCTTTACGTCAGTGATAACTACTTTAAGAATTACTCCACCGATGCAAAGCCTGATACGTATATTAACAGAATCCGCTTCTACTCGCAGAGCACGTCCGTTGCCGACCTTTACTTTGACAACGTAGCGCTCTACGTTGGCGAGGGTGAGTGTAAGAGCGACCCGACGCTTGATTACGTTTACGGCACGAACGTTCCCGAAGAAAACCAACGATAAAAAACAATGAAGCCTCCCGCAAGGGAGCGGGAGGCTTCGCAACGCAAAAGGAAATAAAAAATGAAAAACTACAATAAAATACGCGAGGAAATGCGCGCGCCAAAGTGGGCGGCAATGGCTGAATATATCGGCGGAGACGACGGAAAAAATCTCGTCGATGCTATGCAGGACTTCTATTCAATATATACCGACGACGTTATAGATTGGTACGCGGGGCTTTACGATGCCGATATCGGAGGCTGGTACTACTGTGCGTCGGCAAGGGATAACGACCGAAGCACCTATATGGATAAGGAGATAATTCTCCTGCCCGATGCCGAGTCGACCTGCCAGGCTCTCGGATTTATATCCAGCAGCGGAATGGCGGCAAACGGAGATAACGAGTATAAAAACTTCGTGCCGAAATGGATGCAGGACGATATAATCAAATTCATCACCTCTCTTCAGGATAAGGACGGATATTTCTATCACCCCCAGTGGGGCAAGGGAATTCCTATTGCCAGACGGGGCAGAGATTATATGTGGTGTATGTCCATGCTCAAAACCATGGGTGCTGAGCCTAAATATCCAAGCATTGCCGACGGTAATGACAAAGCGGATAAGAGCGAGGTTGTGATACCCGATTACCTTAAGGATAAGGCATCGTTCTTAAGCTATGCTGAAAATCTCTTTGCCACAAGGTCTACCTGGTCTGCGGGAAACGAGCTTGCCGCATCGGTCACTATCATTAAAGCCGCGGGACTCATAAACGAAGCGGTCGATTTCCTTAACTCAAAGCAGCTCTCGGAGAACGGATGCTGGGAGGAGGGTGTAGGATACGCGGCGGTAAACGGTCTTTTGAAGATTTCCTGTGTGTATAACAATGCCGGCCGTTCTCTGCCGTACGCTATGGAGGGCGCAAGAGCCGCAATCGGCTGTATAGTTGCCGAAGAGGATATAAAGTGCGTGTGCGACCTCTATAACACCTGGTACACCATAAGCAATATCACCAGTAATTTAAGAAGATTTGGCGGTGCTGACGGAGAAGCGCAGGCGGAGGAAATACTGCGCGAAATCAGGCACATAGCGCCTTATGCAATACAGAGAACGAAGGAAAAAATCTCCACTCACAAGAAGGAGTCAGGCTCGTTCTCCTATTATAAGCAATCTCCCTGTCCCACCTCGCAGAGTATGCCCGTAGCCGTTCCTTATCAGTGGGAGGGTGACGGAAACGCGACGAATATCGCCACCGTAGGTACGACCAATTTCGTTACCTCCGCACTCGGACTCGGAAAGTATAAGGTACCCCTCTTCACCGTCGAGGACGGCGAGAGATATCTTGCGCTTCTTGAAGAAAAACGGCAGAACAAAAAGTAAAAAACAAAAAATGCGCTCTTGAAAAAGAGCGCATTTTTCAATAAATGACAATATAAGTTGTCATTTTTGGCATTTTCACCTTACCATTTCGCTTTTCGGGCCTTGGCTTGTGTGGTTTTTTATTATTCTTTCGATATCTATAATATCGCACTCGGTGGTGTCACCGATGACTGTGTTTTTAAGAGCAGCCATAGCGTCGCCGTACTCCGCCATCTTTTGAATATCCGCAAATTCAAGCAGGGCATACAGCGCGCCCGCAACGTAAGCGTCGCCCGAGCCTATTCTGTCAACGACGTCGATATCTCTGTACGGCTCCTCTTCGAAATGTCTGTTTTCCTTACAGTCGTAGACGAGGGAAGAGAAGGTATGCTTTTTCGGAGAGGTGACGAGCCTTTTCGTGCTGGCTATTATCTCAAGATTTGGATATTTCTCACCGAATTTTCTGTGTATTTCGTAGAGTGTTCCCGTCATGCCGAACATACGGCGCGAGGTCTCCTCGGATATGAAAAGAATATCTATAAGCGGCAGAATTTGGCTTATGGTTTCCCTCGCCGTATCCTCGTCCCAGAGCGCCGCGCGGTAATTCACGTCAAAGGATATAAGAGTCCCGTTTTCCTTAAACAGCTTCATCATTTCTATGACGTTCTCGCGCACCGACTCCGAGAGCGCCAGAGTTATACCGCTGGTGTGAAAGACGCTTGCCGAGGTGTATACGCTATCAGGCAGCTCCTCTTTTTTGAACGAGGTGAATGAGGAGTTTTTTCTGTCGTAGGAAACGACCGACATTCTCGGATACGCGCCGCTCTCGTAGTAATAGATACCTAGGCGCATCTCGGGCGACTCGTCATAGATTATATAATCGTCGCTGCTTCCGCAGTAGCGCACCTGCCGCCTTGCAAATTTGCCTATCTCATTGTGCGGCAGCTTCGTTATCATTCCCGTCCTCTTGCCGAGCATTGAAATACCGGAAACGACGTTAAGCTCGGAGCCTCCCGCCTTTTTCTCAAACGTTTCGCAGAAGGAAATACGCTCGTTTCCGACGGGCGACAGGCGAAGCATTACCTCTCCGATTCCAAGAACGGAAAAATCTCTTTTTAATACGGGCTTTATCATACGTCCTCCTCGAAAAATTATTTTTTCGATTTTATTATACGGTATATTCGCGAAAATGTCAATCATTATTAAAGAAAGTGGCAATGTAAATTATTGTTAACCGCTAATTTTTAATAAATAATTACAAAATAAAAAAATTTCTCTTGCATTATTGACACAAAAGTGTTAAAATATATTGTGAGTGTGTTCAAAAATTATGGGGCGCGGTTTGAAACCCGGTTTCTGAAGGGTAACTCGGGCAAACGGTGGCTCGAAGAAAGGAATAGCGATAAATATGCACGTTCTCTATTATATCGGCGAGATGCTTCTCGGAATTGTAAGCAACGGTATCATCATAGTTCCTTGTGTCGCGTGGTTTATTGCTCAGCTTCTGAAAACTATTATCAGCTCTATTGTAAACAGAGGCGTCGATTGGCGCAGACTTATCGGCGACGGCGGAATGCCCAGCGCTCATTCGGCAACGGTTATGTCGCTTGCGATAGTTGTCGGAGATGCCGCGGGATATGGCAGCGCGCTGTTCGGACTTGCCTTAATGTTTGCAATAGTCGTTATGCACGATGCTTCCGGAGTCAGACGCGAGACGGGAAAGCAGGCGGAGTCTATTTTGAAAATGGCTGACGTTATAACAAACTATTTTGCGGAATCGGATATTAATCTTAAGACGGAAAAGCTCAAGGTGCTGGTAGGTCACACGCCGCTTCAGGTTACTCTCGGCGCGGTTCTCGGCGCTGCGGTTGCATTCCTCTACATCTTCATATTCAGAGGAATTTTCGGTGTTTTGTAATTAAAAAATAAAATATATACTTTTGAAAGGACATTAAAAAAATGAAGGTTTTAGTTATCAACGCGGGAAGCTCCTCGCTTAAGTTCCAGCTTATTGATATGGACGACGAGAGCGTAATTGCGAAGGGTATCTGTGAGGAGATCGGCGGAAAGTCCGGCTTTAAGTTCAAGGTTCCCGGCAGAGAGGATTATAAGGTAGCGGTTGCTATGCCCACTCACGCAGAGGCCCTTAAGCTCGTGCTTGACACTCTTGTTGACGAGAAGCTTGGAGTAATCAAGGACGTTTCCGAGATTGAGGCTGTCGGTCACAGAGTTCTTCACGGCGGCGACAAGCTCTCCGGCTCCGTTCTCGTTACCGAGGAGGCGAAGGCTATTATTGAGGAGTGCTGCGACCTTGGCCCTCTTCACAACCCCGCAAACCTTAAGGGTATCGTTGAGTGTGAGAAGATTATGAACGTTCCCCAGGTTGCCGTCTTTGACACCTCCTTCCACCAGACCATGCCCGACTTTGCATACATGTATGCGCTTCCTTACGAGTATTACGAGAAGTATAAGATTCGCCGTTACGGCTTCCACGGCACCTCTCACCGCTACGTTTCCGAGAGAGCTATCGCCATGCTTGGCAAGCCCGCCGAGGAATGTAACGTTGTAACCTGCCACCTTGGCAACGGTGCGTCGTTTGCCGCAGTTAAGAATGGTAAGTGCTACGATACCTCCATGGGCGTAACTCCTCTTGAGGGTATCATGATGGGTACGAGATGCGGTAACATCGACTCCGCTATCATTCCTTACCTTATGCGTAAGGGCGAGCTTACCACGGCTGACGATATTGACAAGATGATGAATAAGAAGTCCGGTATGCTCGGCGTATCCGGAAAGACCTCCGATAACCAGGAGATAGGCAAGCTTGCCGAGGCAGGTGACGAGAGAGCTATCCTCTGTGAGAAGATGTACTCTCACCAGATAGCAAAGAACGTTGGCTCTTACATAGCTTGTATGGGCGGCGCTGACGCTATCGTATTCACCGGCGGTATCGGCGAGAACGCAGGCAAGTACAGAGCAGACCTCTGCGAGAAGCTTGCGTACATGGGCGTTAAGCTCGACCCCGAGAAGAACAAGGTAAGAGGTGAGGAGATTGAGATATCCACCCCCGACTCCACCGTTAAGGTATTCGTAATTCCTACCAACGAGGAGCTTGTTATCGCCCGCGACACCAAGGCGATAGTAGAATCTCTCGCAAAATAAAAAAATAAGAAGGTATGCGCCGTCGCACTTTTTGCGGCGGCGCATAATTAAAGATATGTACGATGAACTCACCGAAGTAGATATAAAGAAAATGGAAGAGGAGATAGCCTACCGCAAGAACGTTTTGGCTATTGAGCTTGGCGCGGAGCTTAAGCGCACGCGCGAGTTCGGCGACCTCTCCGAAAATGCGGAATACAAGGAAGCAAAGAGGGCAAAGCGTAAAAACGAGAGCCGTATCCGCTATCTTGAAAACATGGTAAGAACCGCAAACGTCATTGATATTGAAAAAAACGACGGCGAGGTGGGACTTTTTGACAGAGTTTTAATTTATAATGAAAAAGCGCAAGCCGAAAAGGAAATTCAGATAGTTACTACTTTAAGGCAAAACGCGCTTCTCGGCTACGTAAGCAAGGAGTCGCCGCTCGGTATGGCGCTTATGGGAAAGAGGCTTGGCGACAGGGTACTTGTGAACGTCAGCCCCACTATGTCGTACTACGTAAAAATTCTTAAAATAACAAAGGGAGAGGATAACGAAGAACTCCCGATAAGCGGATTTTAATGAAACAAGAGGTATAAATGGAACAGGTCAGAACAGAAAACAAAATGGGAACGATGAAGGTCTCGCGCCTTCTTTTTTCAATCTCGTTACCGATAATAATTTCAATGATAGTTCAGGCTATGTATAACATAGTCGATTCGATTTTCGTAGCGGGCTACGACCCCGTGGCAGGAACGGGAGCTTTAACCGCCGCCTTCCCGATACAGAGCCTTATGATAGCCGTGTCGGTAGGTCTTGCCGTGGGAACCAACGCGCTTCTCTCACGCTCGCTTGGCGAGAAGAATTTTGAGAAGGCCGACGTTATAGCAGGCCACGGATTTTTCCTTAATATTTGCGGCTATCTTATTTTTTTGGTATTCGGTCTTTTTCTCTCCGGTCCGTTCGTTGCAAGCCAGGTTGACCCCTCGTCGCTTACTTATGCCTACGGAGTTGAATATATTTCCATAATTTCGATATGCTCTATCGGCGTTTTTATTCAGGTTATTACCGAAAGGCTTCTGCAAGCTACGGGAAAATCGTTTTACAGCATGATTATCCAGGCGGGCGGAGCTATCACCAACATTATCCTCGACCCGATATTTATATTCGGCTTCGGCCCGATACCCGAGATGGGTGTAGCGGGTGCCGCCATAGCAACGGTTATAGGACAGGCACTCGCGGCGGTGCTTGGTATATACTTTAACCTTAAATTCAATAAGGAAATCACCCTAAAGATTAAAAACCTTATTCCAAAGTGGAATACAGTCAAGGAAATTCTTGAAATAAGCATACCCGCTGTCTTTATGCAGGCGATAGGCTCGCTTATGACCTATTCGATGAATAAAATTCTTATAGGATTTTCCGAGGACGCGATGAACGTGTTCGGGCTTTATTTCAAGCTCCAGAGCTTCGTGTTTATGCCCGTATTCGGACTGACGAACGGCATGGTGCCGATAGTTTCGTATAACTTTGGCGCAAAGTATAAGGACAGAGTTTTTGAGACGCTCAAGCTCTCATTTATTGCGGCGCTCTGCTATATGACCCTCGGCTTTGCCGCCTTTCAGCTTATCCCGTCGGAGCTTCTCGGAATATTTAACGCAACCTCATCAATGCTTGAGGCAGGCGTGCCCGCGCTCCGAACCATCAGCATAAGCTTCATTTTAGCCAGCATAGGCATAATCTGCTCGGCAGGCTGTCAGGCGCTCGGCAAGAGTGTTTACAGCCTTATCATAAGCATCGGCAGACAGCTCGTGGTGCTTATTCCATGTGCCTTCCTGCTCTCTCTTACGGGTGTTTTGAGCAACGTATGGTGGGCGTTTCCGATAGCGGAGGGCGTCAGCCTTGTGCTTGCCGTTCTTTTCTTACTCCGTGCGGTAAAGCGCGCCTTTAGAGATAAATGAATAACACTGCCGTCCGCCATAGCAAAAGCGGACGGCGTTTTGCTTAAAAGTGCATAAAAAAGGACCAATTTTAATAGGCGCAGACTATTGACTAAACTAAATATTTATAGTATAATTTATAGTGAAAAAGTAGGGAATGGGCGGCTCTGTTTCCGCCTTTATTACGAAAGGATTTTCTAATATGAAATATTGCTTGGCGATAGACATAGGAGCCTCCAGCGGACGCCATATCGTAGGCTGGGAAGAGGGCGGTGAAATCAAGACCGAGGAAATATACCGTTTCCCTAACGGAATGGACACCCTTGACGGTCATCTCGTGTGGGATACCGACAGACTCTTTGCTGAGGTTAAGACGGGAATTAAGAGGTCGCTTGAAAAATATCCCACGCTGTCAAGCCTCTCGATAGACACCTGGGGTGTTGACTACGTGCTTATGCGCGGTGACGAGGAGGTAAAGCCTACGTACGCTTACCGTGACTCGCGTGTTGACGTGCCGATAAAGGAAGTACATAAAATCGTTCCCTTCGCCGAGCTTTACAGCCGTACGGGAATACAGTTTAACAGCTTTAACACCGTCTATCAGCTCTATGCCGATAAAATGGCGGGAAGGCTCTCCTGCGTTACCGACTTCCTTATGATTCCCGAGTACCTTATGTATAAGCTCACGGGAGTTAAGAAAAAGGAGTTTACCGACGCTACGACCACAGGGCTTGTAAACTGCGAAACGCTGAAATTTGATGATTATATTTGGAAAAAGCTGGGCTTACCCGACTGCCTTATGAGTGAGATTTGCCCCCCGGGAACGCTTGTCGGCAGATTAAAGCCCGAGATAGCAGAAGAGGTCGGAGGCGACCTTGACGTTGTTCTCTGCGCAACTCACGATACCGCAAGCGCGGTTGAAGCCATAGATATGGAAACGAATTCGCCCTATATTTCGTCGGGTACGTGGTCGCTTCTCGGAGTTAAGACCGACTCGGCAATAACCGACGATGGCAGCCGCGAGTCTGATTATTCAAACGAGGGCGGCGTGGGTTATAATCGCTATCAGAAGAATATTACGGGCATGTGGATAATCCAGAGTCTGAGGCGTGAGCTTTGCCCCGAGACCTCTTACGGCGACATTGCAAGCATGGCGCAGACGTCCGATTTTTGCGAGCTGTTTGACGTAAACGACGCGTCGTTTATGGCGCCCGAGTCCATGAAGGAGGCAATACGCGCCTACCTTCTCTCTCACGGAAAGAGCGAGCCAAATACCCCTGCCGATTACTTTAACTCTGCATACCATAGCCTTGCCGACGGGTACAGAGCGGCTATTTCGGATATGGAGTCCAATACGGGCAAATCCTATCCCGAAATTTATATCGTCGGCGGCGGAGCAAAGAATCAGTATCTTAACGCCCTTACCGAAAAATACACCGGCAAAAAGGTGCGCGCACTTCCCATCGAGGCTACCGCGATAGGAAATCTTAAAATTCAGCTTAAAAGATAATTTTGTCTATAAACGAAAGGATACATAAAAAATGAAAAAGAACATGCTGGAAGCACCGTTTGTAAAAGAAATGTGCGAGGCTACCGCAAATATGTACCGTCTCGGCTGGGACGAGAGAAACGGCGGTAACATCAGCTACCTTCTTGAAGAAAACGAGGTAGGCAAATACCTTGATTTAGACAAGGTTATCCGTACTATTCCCACAGGCTTTGACGCATCGGCTCTTATCGGTAAAATCTTTATCGTAACCGGTACGGGCAAGTACTTTAAGAACGTTGAAAAAGACCCCGAGTATAACCTCGGCATCGTCCGTATCGCAAAGGACGGCACAACCGCAGAGCTTCTGTGGGGCTGGTCTGACGGCGGTAAGTTCACATCCGAGTTCCCCGCGCATATGATGAGCCATATTTCAAGGCTCTCCGTTGACCCCGACCACAGAATAGTGATGCACTCCCACCCCACATACACCATAGCTATGAACGCGGTTTGCCCCATTGACGAAAAGGACTTCACACATAGACTCTGGCAGTCAAACACCGAGGCAGTCGTCGTATTTCCCGACGGAGTAGGCGTGCTTCCCTGCATGGTTTGCGGAACGAACGAGATAGGTATCGCAACCGCGGAGAAGATGAAGAGCTTCAGACTCGTCGTTTGGACTAACCACGGCATCTACGGCACGGGTAAGAATATGGACGAGGCGTTCGGCCTTATCGAAACGGTTGAAAAGACAGCCCAGATTTATATGCTCGCCCTAGGTCATACCGTAAACGTTATCCCCGACAAGATTATCAAGGAGCTTGCGGCTCTCTGGAATCTCACTCCCCTTGAAGGAATACTTGAATAAGGGAAATTTACAAAAAAAGCAGAAGAGGCTGTCATTTACAGCCTCTTTTTTATGCA
>JAZOAA010000200.1:0-9808 GCA_045595265.1 Eubacteriales bacterium | reverse complement strand
TTGGCTCACAGAACGACATGGCTACGATCCGACTTCGGCTCTGATGTATTTGAGGTAAAGTATTTTGACACTAATGCCTACCTTGCACAGTCACCCCAGTTCTATAAGCAGATGGCAATGGCGTCGGGCCTTGAGCGCATTTTTGAAACCGGTCCGGTGTTCAGAGCAGAGAAGTCCTATACCAACAAGCATGCAACCGAGTTTACGGGCTTTGACCTTGAGTTCTCCTACATCG
Source organism: Eubacteriales bacterium (assembly GCA_045595265.1). GTDB lineage: Bacteria > Bacillota > Clostridia > Oscillospirales > CAG-272 > UBA1740. The sequence continues at coordinate 9,573 of JAZOAA010000200.1, read as the reverse complement.
ACTCCTTCGAGGACGTTATGAAGATGGAGGAGGAGCTTCTCACCTACGCGCTTACCAAGGTGAAGGAAAAGCACGGTGATGAGATAGTAGCTCTCTTCGGTGAGGAATACGAGGTAGTTGTTCCCACTCTTCCTTTCCCCAGAATGAAGCTTTCCGACGTTTATTCCGAGCTTGAGAAGAGATACGGCTATACCGTTGCTGACGAGCTTAAGGGCGACCTTACCACCGAGGCTGAGAGAATGACAAAGCAGCTTACCAAGGATATGTTCGGCCACGAGTTCCTCTTTATCACCGATTACGCAGCGGCAGAGCGCGCCTTCTATCATATGAGAGATGAGAACGGTGTGCCCTGCGGATATGACCTTATCTGGCGCGGTGTTGAGATAACCACCGGAGCACAGCGTGAGCACAGATACGACGTTCTTAAGGCACAGGCAGAGGAGAAGGGACTTGCAGAGGACGTTAAGTTCTACCTTGAGTTCTTCAAGTACGGCTGTCCTCCTCACGGCGGATTCGGCCTTGGCATCGACCGTCTTACCATGCTATTCCTCGGACTTTCGATAAAGGAGGCAGAGTTCCTCTTCCGCGGTCCTAACCGTTTGACGCCATAATTTTGTGTCATACTTCGTTGTCGGTCGATGCGCTCGAATCGTCGTATGTAAATACGACTTCAACTCGCTTACTCCCTTACGCCTCGTCTGACGCAAAATTCTGCACGTTAAAGTTGTCGTTGAAACGATGGGCAACTACACCGTTGCCTGCGTTTCTCGGTGCGCCTCGTCTGGCACAAAATTCTGTGCGCCAGATATACAAAAATACTTGAATCAATAATTATATAGGAGATAAATTAAAATGAAAATCGCACTTATTAACGAAAACAGCCAAGCAGCTAAGAACGAGCTTATCTGCAACACTCTCAAGAGCGTTGTTGAGCCTCTCGGTCACGAGGTATTCAACTACGGTATGTACTCTGCAGAGGACAAGGAGCAGCTTACATACGTTCAGATAGGTATCCTTTCCGCAATTCTTCTTAACTCCGGCGCTTGCGACCTTGTAATCACCGGTTGCGGCACAGGTGAGGGCGCAATGCTCGCTTGTAACTCCTTCCCCGGAGTTCTTTGCGGTCACGTTGTTGATCCTACCGACGCTTATCAGTTCACACAGGTAAATAACGGTAACGCTATTGCTATGCCTTTTGCTAAGGGCTGGGGCTGGGGCTGCGAGCTTAACCTTCAGTACGTATTCGAGAAGCTCTTCGTTTCTGAGTGGGGTCTTGGCTATCCCCGCGAGAGAGCCGTTCCCGAGCAGAGAAACAAGAAGATTCTTGACGAGGTTAAGAAAGTAACCCACACCGATATGGTTTATATCCTTGAGAATCTTGACAGAGATCTTGTAAAGGGCGCTATCGCGGGTCCTAAGTTCCAGGAGTACTTCTTCGCTAACTGCAAGTGCCCCGACATTAAGGCTGCGGTTGAAAAACTTCTTAAGTAATATTTAATTTCAAATGGCGCACTACCGATGAGGCAAGTGCGCCAAACCTTAACTTTTGACAACTTTTATTTACAAATATCGGCTATTTACGCCTTGGATTATGGATATGAAAACTAAAAAACAAATTAAAAACGAATATAAAATTGCTCTCCGTTTGGCGAAGGAACGCTTTGTCGGCGAATGCATCGAGGCGGAAAAAGTATATAAAGACGAGCTTTCCGCCCTTTATGAATCAGTCGGAAAGCCCGCACCGAAAGACCCTCCGAAGCGTTCTGTTTTGCAGGAAATAGGCAATTCCGTAACTCACGGCCTTGGCAGCGCTTTCGCCATTGTTGCGCTTGTTTTGATGCTTATTTCTGCAAATACTACCGAGGAATATATATCGGCTGTTATTTATTTTGCAGGGCTTTTCACTATGTTTACTATGAGCTGTCTGTACCACGCTTTTCCGTACGGTTCGGCTGTTAAGAGACTTTTCAGACGGTTTGATTACTCGGGCATATATTTGCTTATCGGAGCAACCTTTGCTCCGGTGCTTATTTGCTACTTCAACAATATGTTCGGTTGGATATTCTTCACGATTCAGTGGGCTGTAATTGCTGCCGGAATAACCCTCGTAGGTGTTTTCGGACCGACAAGACTTCGTTTCCTTCATATACCCTTATACGTTATCTTGGGCTGGAGCGCTCTTATGCTGCTGCCGTTTATGATAATGGGCGGAGCGTTTAATCTTGCCATGTGGATTTTGGCAGGAGGAGTTATTTATACCGTGGGTATAATTCCGTTTGCGCTCAAGCTCGGAGCGTCTCATTTCATCTGGCATTTCTTCGTGTTGGCAGGCGCTGTTGCACAGTGGGTGGGAATATATCTTTACATTTACGCAGTTTAAGGAGAAATTTATGGATTTTTTAACTGATATTGCCGAGTGGTGCATGCCCTTTCTCTATTTTCTCAGAGATATAGGCAACCCCGTGTTTGACTTCTTCTTTGAAACTATAACTCATCTTGGCGAGGAGACCGTCTTTCTCGTTATTTCGATAGTATTTTTCTGGTGCGTTGATAAGCGCGAAGGATATTTTATTCTTCTCTCGGGACTTTTCGGAACGCTGATGAACCAAGCGGCAAAGCTTGCCTGCCGAGTTCCGCGTCCATGGGTAATTGATAAAGGATTTTTGCCGATAGGCAATTCTATTGAGGAGGCTACCGGCTATTCCTTCCCCTCGGGACACACCCAAAACGTAGCAACCACCTTCGGCGCGATAGCGGCGTATAAGAAGGGTAGGGCGAGAGTTGCCGTTTGCACGGTAATAATAGCACTCGTTGCGTTCTCACGTATGTACCTCGGTGTTCATACACCGCTTGACGTTGTTGTATCACTCGCCGTGTCGGCCGCTCTCGTGTTGATTTTTCGCCCTTGGTTTGAAACGGAGGAGAAATTCAACAAGGCGTATCCTCGAATTGTTATTATATCGGTGATATGCTCATTTGCGTTTCTTGCCTTCGTGCTTTTTGTTTCGAACGATAGAAGTCTTGACGCGGCAAATTATAACAGCGCTTTGAAAAATGCATGTACGCTTCTCGGCTGTACTGTCGGACTTGTTTTAGTCTTCGTCGTTGATACGATGTTTGTAAATTTCCAAACCGAAGCGAAGTGGTATGCTCAAATAATCAAAGCGGTTGTCGGATTTGCGATAGTTTTACTCATAAAGTCCGGACTTTCAGCTCCTCTTACCGCCCTTTTCGGTAACGAATACGTAGCGCGTATCATAAGATATTTCCTCATCGTTGCATTTGCCGGTGCGGTATGGCCTCTGACGTTTAAGAAATTCGGAGAAATGAGAATCAAAGCGTTGGACAATCTTACGGAAAAGATAAAAGCAAAATTAACCCAAAACGCATAAAATCTCTTTTACAGCCGCGGAAAAAGCATCTGCGGCTGTGTTTTTTTATAAAAGCTCTTTACTTTTTCAAATATTTATGATAAAATAATATGAATAATAATATTTGGAGCTTTACTTTTATGAAATGCCCGATTTGCAATTCTCAAGATTCCAGAGTACTTGATTCCCGTCCCGTCGAGGACGGTGCAAGCATAAAGCGCCGCCGTGAATGTCCCGTCTGCGGAAAGAGATTTACCACCTATGAGGTTGTGGACACCGTTCCGATTGCCGTTGTTAAGCGTGACGGCAGAAGAGAATTTTTTGACAAGCACAAGCTTATTCTCGGTATCGAGAGAGCGTGCCAGAAGCGACCGGTAAACGCTGCCGAGATAGCTTCCTCTATCGAAACAGAGCTTCAGAACTCGATTATTACCGAAATTCCGTCAAAGAGTATTGGTGAGATGGTTCTCACAAGGCTCAAAGAGATTGACATAGTTTCATATATCAGATTTGCCTCTGTTTACCGTGAGTTTAAGGACGTAGATTCATTTATGAACGAGATAACCAGCCTCGCAACAAAAGAGAAGGGCGGAAACAAAAGATGATTAAGAGCATGACAGCCTTCGGCAGAGCGAAGCGCGAGGGCGAGCTTAAGGATATAACCGTTGAAATTAAGAGTGTAAATTCCAGATTTTTCGACTGTAACGTAAAGCTTCCGAGAGCGTATATCTTTCTTGAGGAGCGCATTAAGGAGCATGTTAAGAGATACGTTACACGTGCCAAGGTGGACGTTTTTGTAACTGTTGAAAACCATACTTCACTTTCGGGCAGTATAGGTATTGATAAAGCGTATGCCGAGAGCTATATTGCGGCACTTCGCACTCTGGGAAGCGAGTTTTCTCTGCGCGATGATATCAGCATAATGAGCGTTGCCAGGAACCAGGACGTTTTTACCTTTGATAAGGGAGAGGACGACCTCGAGGCAGAGTGGCAGACCTTCCGTGAGGTTTTGGACGAGGCGCTCGCGGGATATACCGCTATGCGTACGGCAGAGGGTGAGAAGGCAGAGAGTGATATTAAGGCAAAGCTTGAGCTTGTGCGCGCATATTCCGAGGAGGTAGAGGCTATTTCCAAGGAGGATACGGTAGGCTACCGCGATAAGCTTGAGGCGAGAATACGCGCAATTCTCGGCGAGGTTGAAGTAGAAATTGACGAGAACCGTCTGCTTACGGAATGTGCTATATGGGCTGATAAGATTGCAATAGACGAGGAGCTTGTCAGACTTCGCTCGCACTTCGGTGCCTTCTATGAAATTGCGGCATCTAAAGAGCCGTCGGGCAGAAAGCTCGACTTCCTTATGCAGGAATTGAACCGCGAAACGCATACCATAGGTTCAAAGTGCAATAATGCTAGAATCGCCAGAATAGTCGTTAATATGAAGGGTGAGCTTGAGAAAATTCGCGAGCAGGTTCAAAACATCGAATAAATTCAGCGAATTACTTCAGAGTTTTTTAGCTTGACGTAGGTAACTACGCCTGCGCTAAAAAATCTTTGTACTTCATCCGAATTTCTTCGTGTTTTGTGTGCCTCACTTTGAATATTGTTTAAGAGGGAAAATATGAAATTCATAAATATAGGTTTCGGAAACATGGTTTCCGCCGGCAGGATAGTCGCGATAGCATCTCCCGACTCTGAGCCGATAAAGCGACTTGTAAGAGATGCTAAAGAAGAGGGAAGAGTCATCGACGTTTCGTGCGGCAGAAGGACGAGAGCAGTTATAGTGACAGACTCCGACCACGTTATCCTCTCTGCAATCCAGGCAGAAACGATAACCAACCGTCTATCAAGCGATGTGGCAGACGAGTCGTATGACTCCGAGCTTGAATAATAAATTAATTAATTTTTATGCCATAAGGCAGAGGAGAATAAGAAATGATATATCCTACTATTGACGAACTTACAAAGGGTGAGTTTAATCGCTACGAGCTTGTCGTCGGAGTTGCGAAGTGCGCCCGCATAGTGACCGACGAGTACATCGAGATGCGTAACAAGGCGCAGAAGATGATTGACAATCACGAGACAGAGAAGTCTCTTGCCGCTCTTATCGACCCCGAGTACAAGGACAAGAAGGCGGTGAAGATAGCTATCGCTAAGCTTGAAGAGGGCAGATTCCGTATGGTTCGCCCCGAGGGAGCAAAGTAATTTTTAATAGTAAAAAGAGAAGGAGTGCGGTATGTATTGTGAGGTATATCTTTTTGATGCGCCATATCATATAGACCGCACCTTTGACTATTTGTGCGGTGATGATATCGCAGAGGGCGCCCTTGTGCGCGTGCCGTTTGGCAGAGCGAATAAGTTAAGAGTCGGTGTTGCCGTTAAGGTTAAAGACACCTCTGATACCGAAGCGCCAAAGGCTGTGCATTCCCTTTTGCCCGAGACGTACGCTCTCACGCCCGATATGATATCTCTGTGCCTGTTCTTGAAGGAGTACACTCTTTGCACCTTTGGCGAGGCGGCGAAATGTATCCTTCCGCCCGGAGCTATGTCGGATACGCAGAATATCAAGTACCGAAAGACCGTAGCGCTGTCCGTGTCAAAGGAAGAGGCGGAGAGACGCTTGTCGCTTACGGGACGTGCAGGAATTAAGAGCGAGGGGCAGAGAGAGATAATCAAGTATCTTATGAATATCGGAACTGCCGATATCGAGCTTGTACGTGATATCGTCGGGGTAAGCTCCGCGCATATCAAGGCACTCACCGACAAGGGAATTATAAAGATATTTGAGTACGAAACCGTGAGAAATCCGTATGCCGACTACGCGGCAAGGCGTGAGGTCACACCTATAATTTTAAGCGACGAGCAGACGTCAGCATATGAGAAAATATCTTCTCTTTACGACGCAGACGGAGCAAAGGCGGCACTTCTTTACGGTGTTACGGGAAGCGGAAAGACCAAGGTCATAATGAGGGCTATTGATAAGACACTCGAGGATAAAAAAACGGTAATAATGCTCGTTCCCGAAATATCCTTAACACCCCAGACTGTTCATATATTTTGCTCACGCTACGGTGACAGAGTTGCCGTTATCCATTCCTCGCTCTCCAAGGGCGAAAGACTTGACGCATGGCGCAGGATAAAGCGCGGCGATGTAGATTTGGTTATAGGAACGCGCTCGGCAATATTCGCGCCTCTTGAAAACGTCGGTATGATAGTTATAGACGAGGAGCACGAGCATACCTATAAGTCAGAGTCCGACCCGAAGTATCATGCCAGAGATATTGCCGCATACCGTTGCGGTAAGTCCGGAGCGCTGATGCTTTTAGCATCGGCAACCCCCTCGCTTGAGAGCTTTTATAAAGCAAAGCAGGGCGTGTATGAGCTTATTACGCTGCGCACCCGGTACGGAGGACTGAAGCTTCCCGAGGCGGTAATAGTGGACATGCGCGAGGAGCTTCGCCAGGGGAATACCTCACCGATAAGTAAAAGGCTTTACGAGTCGCTCCTTGACGTTTACGAGAGCGAAAGGCAGGCGATACTCTTCCTAAACAGAAGAGGATATTCCACCCAGGTGTCATGCAAGGGGTGCGGAGACGTTTTGTCCTGTCCTCATTGCTCTGTCTCACTTACTTACCACGCAAATTCTGACGGTGGAAAGCTTTTATGCCATCTTTGCGGCTACGGAGAGCCTGTGCCAAAAACTTGCCCTTCTTGCTCATCGGACAAGCTTTCTTTCCTCGGCTACGGAACGCAAAAGCTCGAGGGCGAGCTTGAAAAGTATATTCCGGATATGAAGGTTATGCGAATGGACGCGGATACCACCGGGGCAAAAATGGCATATGATAAAATGTTAGAGGATTTCAGATGCGAGCGTGCAGATATTCTGCTCGGCACGCAGATGGTTGCCAAGGGACACGATTTCCCGAAGGTCACCCTTGTCGGAGTCGTTCTTGCGGATACCTCTCTTTACGTCAGCGATTTTCGCGCGGCAGAAAGAACCTTCTCACTTTTGGCGCAGGTCATAGGAAGAGCGGGCAGAGCCGAGCGCGGTGTTGCGGTTATACAAACCTTTTCGCCTAAAAACGAGGTTATAAGACTTGCCTGCCTTCAGGATTACGACAAGTTTTACGAGGGTGAGATAGCGGTAAGGCGCGAGCTTTCGTACCCGCCCTTTTGTGATATGGTACAGCTCACTCTGACCTCTGACGACGAGCAGCAGCTCTTCTCTTGGTCAAGGCAGCTTCATGATAGCATAGTAGAAAAGCTGAAGGGCAAGTATTCAAAGCTGCCGTTTATGGTTTACGGGCCGTTTGAAGCCCAGGTTTATAAATTAAACGAAAAATACAGGATGAGAATGGTAATAAAATGCAAGCTTACAAAGGAGTCGAGGCGTCTGTTCCACGAGCTGCTTTGTGAATTTTCGCTCGCCAGGGGCGTAAGTCTTGCAGTTGACCTGAATCCCTTATCAATATAAAAAAAGGAATAAAGAAAATGGCAAAATTAAAGATTGTAAAATTCGGTGACCCCATGCTCCGCAAGGTGTCGCGTCCGGTGGATCAAATAACCCCTAGAATACAGACGCTTATCGACGATATGATAGAAACTATGAGAGATGCGGGAGGATGCGGACTTGCAGCGGTGCAGGTAGGCGTGCTTCGCAGAATAGTAGTTATCGAGGTCGAGGAAGGCAAGGTTTACGTTATGATAAACCCGAAGATAGTTGCTTTTGCAGGAGAGCAGCAGGAGCAGGAGGGCTGTCTTTCATTCCCCGGAAATTACGGAATTACAAAGAGACCGAAGGCTGTAACCGTCAGAGCTACCGACAGACACGGTAAGGAGTACGAGATTACGGGCAATGACCTTCTTGCAAGGGCGATATGCCACGAGTGCGACCACCTGGACGGAAAGCTGTATACAGACGTCCAGATTCGCCCTCTGACTGCCGAGGAGCTTTCGTAAAAGAGAGGTTTTTTATGAAAATAATGTTTATGGGTACGCCCGAAATATCGGCAACCTGTCTTAAAAGACTTATTGACGACGGACACAGCGTAACCTCTGTTATCAGCCGAGAGGATAAGCCGAGAGGACGCGGCAACGTTATGACCCCCACACCGACGAAGGTGTTGGCGCTTGAAAATAATATTCCCGTCTACACGCCGAAAACTCTGCGTGATGAAGAGTTTGAGCAGCTGCTTAAAGAGCTTTCTCCCGAGCTTATAGTCGTTGTCGCATACGGTAAAATACTTCCTAAAAACGTGATAGATTTTCCGAAATACGGCTGTATAAATCTGCACGTTTCCCTTCTTCCTAAATACAGAGGAGCTGCTCCTATGCAGAGAGCGATAATGAATGGCGAAAAGGAAACCGGAGTTACCGTAATGTATATGGACGAGGGACTTGACACGGGTGACGTTATAGCGCGTGAGATTTTTCCAATACTTGATGATGACGATTTTGAAGCGATACACGATAGGTCAGCCGATATAGGCTCAGCCCTCCTCTCAAAAACCGTATTTGATATCGAGGACGGAAATGTAAAGAGAGAAAAGCAGGACGACTCCCTTGCCACCTATGCAAATAAGGTGGAAAAGGAGGATTGTAAACTTGACTTTACTTTATCTGCCAAAAAACTTGATTTTCAGATAAGAGGAGTCACTCCTATTCCGGGTGCTTTTGCATATCTTAACGGTAAAATGCTAAAGATAAACAAGGCTAAGGTCGTAAATGGCGTCGGAGGTGCGGGCGAGGTAATTGCTCTTGACGATAAGGGTGACGGCTCAATAACCGTTGCCACAGGTGACGGTGCGCTGCTTATCACCTGCGTTATCCCCGAAGGAAAGGGGAAAATGTCTGCCGGCGACTTTATACGAGGCCGAAAAATCAAATTAGGAGATATACTTGAATAATGGGGCTTGATACCTTACTCTACCTACTTTGCATACTTTCGATATTTCTTGCTCTTTTTGCACAGATTAAGGTTAAAACAACCTTTGATAAATATTCCCGTATTAATACGGGTCGCGGTCATACGGCAGCCGAGGTTGCCAGAATGATACTTGACGAAAGCGGACTTTATAACGTCAGGATTGAGAGAGTTGGCGGCTCGCTTACCGACCACTACGACCCGAGAAGCAACGTTTTGCGCCTATCGGACACCGTTTTTGCAAGCTAAGTCGGATCGTAGCCATGTCGTTCTGTGAGCCAA
>JAZOAA010000199.1:0-6320 GCA_045595265.1 Eubacteriales bacterium | reverse complement strand
CCGCTTGGCCTCCGACTTTTGATGACCTCGATAGCATCGTCAACGGTAATAATACCTACAAGACGGTTTTCGTTATCAACTACGGGCATGGCAAGAAATCCGTAACGGTCAAGCAAGAGGGCTACCTCCTCCTTGTCATCATTCGTATTTACCGATATTACCGCATCGTCCATTATCTCTGAAATCGCGGTTTCGGGAGAGGAAATCAGGAGCTGTCTTGCCGTAACTATTCCGCAAAGATGCCTGTTATCATCGGTGACGTAACAGGTGTATATGGTTTCTTTATCTATCGCAACCTTTCGTATATGCTTAAGGGCATTCTCAACCGTCATCTCAGCCTTAAGACGAACGTACTCGGTGGTCATAACCGTTCCCGCCGAGTCCTTCGGGTAATGGAGAATGGTGTTTATGGTTGCGCGGTCTTCCTTAGACGTATTTCGCAAAATACGCTTTACGACCGAGGCGGGCATTTCTTCAAGTATATCAACCGTATCGTCTATAAACAGCTCCGACAGAATTTCAGAAAGCTGAACGTCGGTAAACGACTCGATAAGGCGCCTCTGCTCATCTGAATCCATCTCTACGAAAACCTCAGCCGAGGTTTCCTTCGGAAGAAGCCTGAAAAAGAGCGTTTCAAGCTCTATCGGTATTTCTGCATAAATCTGTGCGATATCCGCGGCAGGAAGGTCGATAACCGCCTCCTTTACCTCGGTATACTTTTTTTCTGTAAGTAGTGCTGTAATTCTTTCGGCACTTTCCGAAAGCTCTTCTACAAGGGATTCAATTGTAAATTCTTTTTCTGTCATTTTTACGCCTTTCCTTTCGGCAAGGCGAAAAAGAATTATACTGCTCGCCAAGCCGAAATATGTATTTTTTCTAACTTTTGTTTACAACTTCGACTGTCGTCAAGCATTTTTGTTTTCCCTTTCTTAATATTTCTTTACATTTCCCGTAGGAAGATGTATTTCGTATTCCTCTGTTACCTTGTGTTCTCTGTCGGTAAATTTGACCGAAAGAGTATCCTCTGAAAAGACTAGCGCTGCCCCCTGCTCGTAATCATCTGTCATAACTGAGCCTACAATTATCGGGTAGTCATGCGGGCGCATACTTCTTTTATCATTCTTTTCAAAAACGAGCGCCTTATGCATATGTCCCGATAGCATCACACGAACGCCAAGAGCAGAAAGGAGAGTGTTCCACTCCTTATAAAGCTCGCCCTCAATATCAAATTCGCTTCCGTCAGAAAGCGCATTGTTCACCGAAGGGGCCATATGGCAGACCGCCACGTCAAAGCGTTCACCTTTCTCCAGCAGCTTTCTTAAAAACGCGGTCTGGCGAAGTCTAAACAGGTGGAAATTATTAAATCCTCCGTAAACGGTATGACCGTCGTCCTTGTCCTCTCCAAGATCAAGACAGATTACCGAAAGTGTGCCTACTTTTGCAGTAAAGAAGGTGTCCTTGTGATTTGCGGGGAAATAATCGGTATATTTTTCGGGAAGGCGGCCTCTGGTGTCGTGATTTCCTCTAACGAACAGAACGGGAACTCTTCCGCCCGAAATTTCACCGACAAGTCTGCAAACGGCAAGGTAATCCTCTTCGCTCTGAACCTCACCTATGTCACCGTTAAATATATAAAGGTCGGTATCATCGCCAAAATAGGAAGCAACCGCCTTTGCCGATTCAAATTTATAATGAACGTCGGAAATATGATAAGCCTTAAGCTCACCTTTCTTCTTTATAGGCTTGAAGGGATATTCCGCCTCCTCTGCCTCGGCTAAGGTAGACCAATAGCTCTTACGTTCTATCGTCTTGCGGAATACCACCGTGTACTCCCCCGCACTATCGAGCACTGTCTGGGGTATCCTTATTCTCGCGTACAGCTTCTCGGTAGGGAGAACGCCGGAATTATCCTCGTAAAATATCTCATTTGCAACCCTTACAGTAACAAGACCAAAACTCTCGACTGCTACGGCAATTTCGTACTCATCACCGATAACGTATACCGCGGGATTAAATTTCAAAAAACTCATATAATACTCCAGATACACTTTTTTACAATATAATTATACTACCGAGGTCCATAAAAGTCAATAAGGGATGAAAATTTCACCCCTTAAGATCTGTAATCTCCTCCTCGGTCAAGACGGTGATGCCCATTTTTTTAAGATACTCGGCTGTTACGCCGTCACCGTCGGTGAGTGTGCCGCTGAAAGTGCCGTCGTATATTTTTCCAGAGCCGCAAGCGGGACTTTTCGCCTTTAGTATCGCCTTCTTACAACCGTAGAGCTTGCATAGGTGGTATGCACATTCGGCACCTCTTCTGTAATTTTCGGTAACGTCGCGGCCATCGCGCGAAATTACGCGCTCGCCCACCCTTTCGCTCGGGATTCTTGGGGTCGGCAGACCGCCGTATATCTCGGGACAGAAGGGTATAAGATTATATTTTTCCTTTATATGCTCTACGTCGGGACTCGGCTTACTCTGCCCGTCGTAACGGCATGGCAGACCGAGAAGGCAGGCGCTGATAAGAATATTTTCCTTCATTTTTCTTTTTCCTTTATTTATTCAAAACGTCGTATCTTATTGCGTCAAGATTTCCCGCGCCCATAAGCACGATGCAGCATCTTCCAAGCTCGTCAAGCCGCTGTGTAACCTCGGAATCGGGTGCAAAGACTGCCATATCGCCTATCTCTTCTGCAAGGCGGCGAGAGCTTACGCCCTCTATCGGGTCTTCTCTTGCGGGATATATATCGGTCAAAATCAGATTATCCGCCAAGGATAGCACTGAGCGGAACTCCTCCCACAAGCTTTTTGTTCTTGAGAAGGTATGCGGCTTAAATACCACCGTTACAGGCTCGTGCGTTAAGAGCTTGAGCGCATTTATAGATGCGGCAATTTCAGTGGGGTGATGCGCATAGTCGTAATAGACCGCTCTGCCGTGGCGCTCCCCTATAAGCTCAAGACGGCCCTCAATACCACCGTAGAGTGCGAGCGCATCGGCAACACTTCTTATATCTATGCCGAACTCAATTGCCGCAATTGCCGCGGCGGCAGCATTTGACACATTGTGTATTCCGGGAACTGAAAGCTTGAACGAGGCAAGCTCTTCACCGAATTTATATATAGAAAACTCGAATCCCACCTCGGCAAAGGTGGTAACGAAATAACGGTAGTCGGCATCGGGATTTTGACCGAAAGTGACTACTTTTGTTTTCTTTTTTACATTATTTATGATTTTTTTCAGATTTTCGTCATCAGAATTTATAAGCGCAAAGCGCGATGCCTTTGAGAGTGCCTTCTCAAATGAAGCGCGAAGCGCCGCGGTGTCGGCAAAATAATCCGTGTGGTCAAGCTCCAGATTTAAGGCTATGGCGACCCCGGGTGAAAATGATAAAAACGAATCCTTATATTCGCACGCCTCGTAAACTAGTATTTCTTCTCCGCCAAGGCGAAACGGCTCTCCGCACTCAAGAGATGCGCCCGAAAGGACTGTCGGCTCGGTCTCTGCGTGTGTGAATATGCGGTCGAGCATTGCCGTCGTGGTGCTTTTTCCGTGCGAGCCGGAAACTCCTATCCTGGTTTTATACCTTGTCATAAGATATCCGAGATATTCGGCTCTTGACACCGTGAGTATACCGAGGTCCCTTGCGGCAACAAGCTCAGGATTCTTTTCACCAATGGCATGGGTATAAACAAACACGTCAGCACCCGCAACGTTGTTAGACGCGTGGTCGGTTGACACCTCAACTCCGCGCATTACAAGGCTATGCACTCTGTCGCCGTGGTATCTATCGCTGCCGGTTACGTGAAATCCAAGCTCCAAGGAAAGAGTAGCAAGCGAATACATTGATACTCCGCCAATCCCGCAAAAATGCACTCTGGCATCTTTTTTTCTTAAAACTTCGCGCAGCTTTTCACGATAATTTATATTTTGTTTTGCCTGATTTGCGTGTTGCTTCGCCATTTTTCTCCTCTTTTCTTGCCATATTAATATTTATTACATTTTTCATTAAAAAAAATATAACAAATCTTTGATAAAAAACTTACTTTTTTCTTGCATATTCTTAACATTCTTATTGTATACTATATTCGTAATCACAAAAAAGTTTACAACAGAGGAAAGGAATTACAAGTTATGCAGATCACAGACATCAAAATCAGAAAATTCTTCGACGAGGGACCTATGAAGGCTATCGTTTCGGTAACATTTGACGATTGTCTTGCAGTTCATGACATAAAGGTCATCTACGCAAGAGACAGATACTTTATCGTCATGCCCTCAAGAAAAAATCCCGACGGAACATACCGCGATATCGTACATCCGATAAATTCCGATTTCAGAGCCTCGCTCGAGGAGGCGGTAATTGATGCCTACCACGTTCAGCTGGTTGCCGCAGAGCACGATGAAAATGCGGCTCAGGGCGAATTTGAGGATGCCGTTATCATATAATATATGTAAAAAAACTACCGCAAAGGCGCTTGCGGTAGTTTTTTTATTTAAGTACAGAGCGCTACCGAAACGGTTTGTCTCCTAATTATTTGAATAAATATCAGTTAGCCTCTGCGGCCTCGCCTGATTCCTTATCAGCAGTCTTTCTCTTACGGGGAGATGCTGCTGCAAGCTCCTTCTGCTTCTCGGCGGTTGCTCTCTGATCACGGAAGAGCTGCTTCTGAGATGCAAGAGCTTCCTTCTGAACCTGAAGGGTTTCTGCCTGACGGGTGGTTATCTCTGCCTGGATCTCTGCGTTCTTATTATTGCCGGCTATAACAGTCTGCTGTGCAGCTATAATATTCTGCTGAGTCTGCATAATCTCCTGAACAGAAGCCTCAAGTGCTATCTGATTGTCGATAACAGCCTTCTGTGCCTCGCCCATAGCCTGCTGAGCCTCGTTAAGAGCCTGCTGGTTCTCCTGAACGCTCTTCTGCTGCTCGGCAAGAGCGGACTGATCCTGCGCAACGGTGATCTGATCCTGGGTGATAACTCTCTGGCTGACCTGGATACCCTGCTGCTCACGAAGTGTGCGGCGCTGCATATCGTTTGTCTGCTTCTGAAGCTCGCTCATATCAGCGCTCTTACTTACTATCTCGGCATAAGCCGCAGAAAGCTCTGCAACCTGTGCGGTAAGAGTCTTAATTCCCTCCATCATAGCGGTGAGCTTGTCAATAAGGAACTGCTCATCCTCAAGAATAGTTCCCTCAAGAGCCGCGATCTCATCAGCACCGTAGGTTCTGGAAACGACTGCGGGGTTTGCCGCATCGGCAGAGGGTGCGGGAATGTTTATCTGATAGTTCTCCATAAAGGTCTCGATACGCTTATCAAGAGTCTGGGAGAACTTCTCCATAGTTGCGGCGATAGCCTTCTCAACTATTGCGGAAACGTCGATAGAAACCGGAGCAACCTTGGGAGCACAGTCGTAGGACTGGGGATATGCGGGAGCCTGGTAAGTGGGAGGCATATACGCGGGGGGCATATATGCAGGGTGCGCATACGCGGGCTGTGCATATGCAGGATGTGCATACGCGGGATTATATGTATTATACGCAGGAGCTTCCTGTGCGGGAGCTGCCGGCTGCTGCTCGGGTGCGGTGTTCTTATTATCAATCATTTCTTCTTCCTCCTCTTTGGGCGCATCCTCAATCTCAACGCCCTCTATCATAGCTTGAATATTCTGAATATTCTGCGTAAGTGCAGCATTATATTTTTCACAATCCATCTTTGCTTTAAGAGGATTTTGAGAAATCTCCGATATTTCTAAATACGCCTCGTTTATAGAATCTACCGTAGCGGCAACTCTGGAGCCGGCAATCTTATAGGAGCTTGCGCTCTCGATAAGCACAGCCTTAGTCTCCTCGTATATTGCAGAGTTTCTGACGCTACCCTTCTTAGCATAAGCTATATCTGCGGACTGGAAGTCACGAGCTGCGTCTCTGACGCTCTTTGCAGCCATTTTATAAAGGCCGAGCTCGTAATTAACCTTTTTTTGTGTTTCTTTAATGAAAAGATAAAGCTCCTTTTCTCTGGCGCGCTTTTCTCTTTTAGACATCTGAACACCCTCGCGCATGGTCAATACCTCTTTCTGCTAGTACATTTTTTTAACATTAATATTATAACAAAATAATATACCGCTCGTCAATAGTTATTGTAAATTTTTTTCAAAAAAGTGGATAATTTTTTATTTTTTTGATTTTTTTACCTTTGCAAAACGCTTTTATGTCAACTCACAGTTACATTTCGGCTATTGCAGAAGGAACCGCCAATAAAGCTCGGCGGTTCCAATCGGTTAAAATCAGTGGCAAATGCACTTCTCGGTATCCTTATC
>JAZOAA010000198.1:0-4514 GCA_045595265.1 Eubacteriales bacterium | reverse complement strand
GCCGCTAAAGCAGGCGGAGAACTTTCCTGGAAAGTTACTCCTGCGGCTGTTGTCGATCTTGACCTTGCAAAGGAAAATATCTGCAAGATCATATCCAACCTTTGCGCTCATTACGAAGAACAGCTTGCCGCAAAAGATCAGCGTGATTATGCCGAAGAAGCAGTTGCTGTTATCGATTTCTTAAAACTCAACGCTTCCGGTTTTGCAAATAAAGTAACCCGCCGTATGGCAAAGCTCCGTGCACTCAAACTCATGGAAGAAGTCGGTATTCCCGAACCCAGAAAGAGATACAGACAGTATCCCTTCGAGTTCTCGGGCGGTATGAGACAGCGTATCGTTATCGCGATCGCTCTGTCCGCAAACCCCGATATTCTGATCTGTGACGAGCCTACCACCGCACTGGACGTAACCATTCAGGCGCAGATCCTCGAGCTGATCAACAAGCTCAAGAGAGAGCGTAACCTTTCCATTATCTTTATTACGCACGACCTTGGCGTCGTTGCAAATATGGCAGACAGAATTGCCGTTATGTATGCAGGTAAGATCGTTGAGTACGGTACAGCGGAAGAGGTCTTCTATGATCCTCAGCATCCCTACACCTGGGCGCTGCTGTCCTCTATGCCTGACCTGGATACCAACGAAAAGCTGGATGCTATTCCCGGTACACCTCCGAATATGATCTATCCTCCCGTTGGTGATGCATTTGCGGAAAGAAACAAGTACGCAATGGAGATCGACTTCGAAATGCAGCCGCCTATGTATCAGGTATCGCCTACGCACTATGCGGCAACGTGGTTGCTCCATCCCAATGCACCCAAGGTAGAGATCCCCAAGATCATTACCGAGCGTATCAAGCGAATGAAAGAAAGAGGTGGCAATAATGGATAAAAATAACGAAGTATTGTTAAAAGTAGACCATCTTTGCCAGTATTTCCGTTTGGGACGCAAGGACCTTAAGGCAGTTGATGACGTAAGCTTTGTGATAAGACGAGGCGAAACCTTTGGTCTTGTTGGAGAATCGGGCTGCGGTAAGACAACTACAGGACGTTCGATAATCAGACTTTATGACATTACCTCGGGTAACGTCTACTTCAAGGGCCAGAGAATCAGCGCGGGAACACGTTCCTACAAGGACGCTATCAAAACTGCTCGTGCTGAAGCAAAGAAGAAGATAGAGCTTCTTAAGTCTGAAAAGAACGTAGATGATCGCAGAAAGGAAGCTATCAAGGCTGAGATCGAAAAGATCAACGCAGAGCTTGACGAAACCATTGAGAAGAACAGAGTTCTTATCCACGCTGCAAAGGTTGACAGCAAGGGTGTAAATAAGAGATATGCGGACTCCTTGGTAAGAAAGCTTGAGGTTGAGTATGCCGATAAGTTCAGAGCGGCGCAGAGCGATAAAGTAAAGCTCGACGCACTCAAGAAGGAATACGAAACCAAGCTCAGCATTGCTAAAAAGAGCAAGCTTACAACTCAGATACAGATGATCTTCCAGGATCCTATCGCATCTCTCGATCCCCGTATGACGGTTCGTGACATTATTGCGGAGGGAATGATCATCAACGGTATAAAGGATAAGGAATATATCAACCGGAGAGTTTACGAAATTCTTGAAACGGTTGGTCTTGTTCGCGAGCATGCGGACCGTTATCCTCACGAATTTTCGGGCGGTCAGCGTCAGCGTATCGGTATTGCGAGAGCTGTCGTTATGCAGCCTGAAATGATCATTGCAGACGAGCCTGTTTCGGCACTGGACGTATCTATTCAGGCGCAGGTTATCAACCTCTTAAACGACCTTCGCGAGAGCCAGGGACTTACCGTTCTGTTTATTGCGCACGATTTGTCGGTAGTTAAATACTTCTCTGACAGAATCGGTGTTATGTACTTCGGTAAGATGGTAGAGCTTGCAGACTCGGACGAGTTGTTCAAGCATCCCTTGCATCCTTACACAAAGTCGCTTTTGTCGGCAATTCCTTTGCCTGACCCCGTATATGAAAAGCAGCGTGTAAGAATTACGTACAATCCTATTGCAGAGCACGATTATTCCACCGATATGCCCTCGTTCCGTGAGGTCAGCCCCGGACATTTTGTGTACTGTAATGACGTCGAAGAGGAAAAATACAAGAAGATCCTAAATGATGAAACGGAAGGTTAAAGCACAGTGAAAAAGGAAAACAAACAATTATTGATAAAATATATAATTTGTTTTGGTGTTGCTTGTCTTATCACGGTTTTAGTGTTCTGGATAAAAGGCTTTTTCACTCACAGCCCCGCTGTGAACATGCAGATCGCGGCTGACGGATTTGTTGTTTCGGGACTTCTAATGACGCTCTTTGCCGGACTTTTGTTTGTCACGGGTGAAGGTGCGCTGTTGGGAATTGGATTTGTATTGAGAAACGTTGTGCTTGCCTTTATCCCTATGGGAAGAGCAAAGCATGAGGTTTACGCCGATTATCGCGAGCGTAAGATTAAGGAGCTGAAGAAATCCAGCGACCACGCGATCCTCTTTATAGGTCTGTTGTTCCTTACCGTTGGTATAATCCTTACGGTTATCTGGTATGTAAAATACTACAATATAACAGGTTAATAAACAAAAAGAGCACCCCTCGGGGTGCTTTTTTTGCGGCAAAAAAACAGTGGCTCGGACATTGTACACCTATATTGACTTGAAGCTGCGATTGTGATAATATATAGAATAGGAAGGCGGTGAAGATATGTATTCTTTTTTACAGAGATTGTTGTCGGATAAAAAGGGCGGTGAGATTTTCAGACTGTTCAGTCCCTGGCATTTTCTTTATATTGCTGTGACGGTGGCACTTATTGTTGCCGTGCTGATTTTACTGAAAAACAGACCTGAAGCCAATAAGAAAAAGACCGCAAGAATGTTTGTAGATATTGCGTTTGGTCTGTACGTGGCAGATTTCTTTCTTATGCCGCTGGCGTATGGTGAAATTGATATTGAAAAACTGCCGTTTCACGCCTGCACCGCTATGTGTGTGATGTGCTTTTTGTGCCACCGTATTCCTTTGCTTGAGAAATACCGCACGTCGTTTGTTATGCTGGGCTTTATTTCAAATCTTGTTTACCTCATATATCCTGCGGGAGTGATGTGGCACGCTGTGCATCCGCTATCCTACCGCGTGATACAAACCCTAATTTTTCATAGCGTGATGACTGTTTACGGATTTCTCACCCTGGTATATGAAAGGGATAATATAAGCATCAAAAAGTGCCACCGCGATCTGATAGTCGTTGCTTGTATGACTCTGTGGGCTATGCTTGGAAATTACATGTATAACGGAACGTCAGAGGGCTATTCGCACTTTTTTAACTGGTTTTTCGTTGTGCGTGACCCTTTTTATATGATCCCCGAGTCAGTTTCGCCGTTTATTATGCCGTTTTTGAATATTGCCTTGTTCTTTGCGGTGGAATTGGTCTTGCATTTGATAATTCAAACCGCAAAACGGTTAAAGGACAAAAAGCCCTCTTGAAAAAACAACTAAATATAAAAGCACCCCGAGGGGTGCTTTTTGTACTATAGAATTCATCATCGGTAGGGGCTGGCGCCGCGACAGCCCGAAAAACATTTGGGAAAGGTGGGGCGTCCGGGAGAGATTGCCCCTACAAGTTCATCATTGACTCCTTGTTGCTTTTATGCTATAATATATTTAACTCTCGGAGTCAAATTTCTGTAAAGGTAGTGTAAATATGAAAAAGATTATTGCGATACTGTTTTCATTATTTATTGTATTGAGCTTTTCGGGTTGTGGGTATGAACCTACACCGCAAATTAAAGAAGGTGAATTTCCGTTTGAAATTGTATATGAGATAGACGGAGAGACTATAACAATAAATGATATTTATGTTTGTCAATTTGATGGATTTGACCGGAACGAAGGCGTTGGAAAACATAGAAAATGGAAGGGATATATTAAAAGCTCGGGAGAAGAAGAACTTATACTGCTTGAAGACGGAGATCTGAAATTGGCTTGTTCCGTCGGTTATCCCGAATATTATATGAGTGATCCTTCTAAACCAAATCCCGAAGAATATACGCCTTCCATATATTACATTAAGCCTAACGAATTCGGTGGTACCTCGTCAGGTATGATAGATATTGAACCGTTGTTAGAACAGTACAAGATAAAGCTTATCAGTTGGAGGTTGTCTGAACCAATTCAAAATTCTTTTGAGTAAACAAAGCATCTTTTTGGAGCCGCCAACCGTTAGTTGAACAGATACACATAAAGCGCCTACAGCATTTGAAGGAATTTTCTTGACTCACCGCCATATTCGTGGTAAAATAATTATAAAGAAATGATTTAGCGAAAGGCGGTGAGGGTATGTCAAAGAGAAAAAAACGGCTGATTATATTTGCCGTGAGTGTTCCGCTGGCTTTTTTGCTTGTTTTCATGCCGCTTTCCACCGTGATAATATACGAGGCTATTTTCGGTGCGAGGTATGAAACTGCCGAGTGGCTTGAGTATTCGGTTGAGGATTTTGAGGGCTTGGCG
>JAZOAA010000197.1:0-5336 GCA_045595265.1 Eubacteriales bacterium | reverse complement strand
GACCCACGGGACCCATTTATGGGTGGTAAATAACCCTTGCATGGCTGGCAGGCCAATCTGAAGCGCACTTGTGCGCCGCCAGTAGTATTAGGGCTATGCCCGAAACTGAAATACCCCCCGTTAGACGGGGGGATATTTATTGTGTTTTGTAAGCTTTGGTTGTCAAAAACCGGCGTTTTGCTTATTTTCTTATAAAATTAGTTCTGACTTTTAGTTCTTTTTCAGGCATTCCGTATTTCTCTTTTGCAAGGGCTATTGCTTTAATCATAAACGCCATATTTCTTGCAAGATTTCTCATGCACGCCATACCCTCAAGGTCCATTGCGGCATCCTCTGCGCACGCGCCGTGGACTTGATTCCAATACGAGCCGGGAGCGACGGGCATACCGGAAATTGTGAAATACTTATTCAAAACGTCAAAGGTTGCCGTACATCCGCCGCGTCTTGCGCATACTACCGCCGCGCCTACCTTCATTGTCTTGTCAAAGTTAGAGCTGAAAAAGAGTCTATCCATAAATGAAAGGAGTGTTCCGTTTGGCGAAGCGTAATACACCGGCGAGCCGACTATTATACCGTCTGCTTCCTTGAATTTTTCGGCAGCAGTATTCACACAGTCGTCGATAACGCACTTGCCCGTCTTTTTGCACCCAAGACAGCTCGTGCAGCCGCGTACTGCCTGTGAACCAATGTGCATAAGCTCGCACTCTATTCCCTCAGCTTCAAGCACGCTTATAGCCTCGTGCAGCGCCGCGTTCGTTGTTCCGTCCTTGTGGGGACTTCCGTTAATGACAATTACCTTCATATTTTGCTCGCTTTCTTGAATTTTTTAATTATTATATCACGTTTATTTTGAAATTTCAACCTAAAATCGTGCGTGTAAGCGAAAAAAGTGCTTGAAAATGCAAATAACAATTTACATTACGCGTTTTTTGCTGTTCGTTACAAAAGAGAAAACGCGTTTTTTTGAAAAAAACAAAATACCTCTTGAAAGTCATAAAAAAATATGATATAATGTATAGGAATATTTATTTTTATTTTACGCGCGAGTTTTATTTTACTCGGGGAGGTACAAGGTGCAGGATAATTTCATCAGCCTACTATATCCGTCGGCAGAGTCACGTGAGCGTCATTATTCCAGAATCGGTGTTCCGAACATCTCGGAGGACGTTTGCATAGAGCTTGGTCTTGACGAGATTTTTGAGCTTAAGAACGGCTCTCTTGTCGATTTCTTCACGATGGACGAGCAGGTTATTGAATATAGACAAAAGACTCTCGAGGATATGCAAAAGCATCCCGAAATCCGCGAAACACTTTCGAAAATACACCCCATACTTGATGATATAAACGAGCTTCGACGCCTTGACGTTGAAACGAACTCTTCGGGCGACTCCTATCTTTACAGTATCACCGAAATAGAGCTTTACGTTTCCTGCGTTGATACGCTCAGCCGCGGATTTGCTCCGATAAAAGACGAGCTTTCCAGTGCAGCGTTCCGCTCGCTTGCTGATTTTGCAATAGAGCTTTCAAGCTCGGAGTATTATGCCGACCTTAATAAGAAGCTCGAGGCTCTTTCATCGAGAGTCCATGAGGTGAAGAGTATCACCGTTGGAGTAAACCTTGACCGTGAGCTGCGCCCCACCTCTGCGGGTGTCATTTCGATAAATTCCGAGCAGTTCAAGTCGGGTAAGGTGCTTGATAAGATACTGCGTATGTCGTTTAAGAACGACGCGTTTACCTGCATTGCGGAGCTTTCCGCCTTTGGTAAGGGACAGAGTGAAAACAGGCAGGAGGCCCTTGTCGGAGCGTTCAATTCCGCTATCGAGGACGTTTTCAGAGCTTCGGTTAAGGGCTGGCGCGCGATAGTCGGTGACTACGTTATTGAAAATACCGATTTCCTTCTTCGACTTCTTCCCGAGATAGAGTTTGTTTCCCGCGCTGCTGACCTTGTTAAGAGGCTTTCCGAAAAGCGCGGCTGCACCGTCACGGTGCCGGTAGCGGCAGAGAAGGACGAGCGTGCATTTAAGGCTGTCGGGCTTTATAACCCGAGAGTCGCCCTGGCGATAGATGACGAAATAGTAACAAACGACCTCGCGTTTGACTCCGAGGCGGGAATATACGTGCTTACAGGTCCTAACAGAGGCGGTAAATCGGTTATAACGGTTGCTATGGGTGCGGCGCAGGCTATGTTCCAGCTCGGGCTTCCCGTTCCTGCCGAGAGCGCAACGCTTTCTGTGGTTGACGGCATATATACTCATTTTCCCGAGGGCGCTGACGATACGATAGATAAGGGAAGGCTTGGCGAAGAGTGCGCAAGACTTCGAGAAATATTTGATTCCGTGACCAAGAGCAGTATGATACTCCTTGACGAGTCGCTTTCATCAACCGGCGCGTACGAGGCATCTTACATCGCATCAGAGATACTGACGGGCTTTGCCGTTCTTGGCTGCCGCGGTATATTCTCTACGCACCTTCACGAGCTTGCTGCGGCGATACCGGAGATAAACGAGCGCTCCGTCGCTATGGGAGGTGTTAAGATCGACACTCTTGTTGCGGGAATTGAAGAGGGCCGCAGACTCTTTAAGATTTACAGAGCGAAGCCTGACGGTAAATCGTATGCAAGAGATATTGCGAACAAGTACGGACTATCCTTTGACACTCTTATGTCGAGGGGCAAGGAGGGTACGAGATGAAAACCGTTATAGGAATTGACGTCGGAGGCAGCACTACCAAGATAGTCGGTTTCCGCCAGGATAAGAGCGGATATTCTCTTATCGAGCCTCAGATAGTTAAGGCAAACGATCCCATAACCGCAACCTACGGTGCGTTCGGTAAATTCACAGATGAAAACAATCTGAAATTTTCTGATATCACAAAAATTATGATGACGGGTGTTGGATCTGCCTACGTTAGAAAAAATCTTTACGGCCTAGACTGCGAGAAGGTTGAGGAGTTTTACGGAATAGGCAAGGGCGGTCTTTACCTCTCGGGTCTTTCCGAGGCGTTGGTCGTCAGCATGGGCACGGGAACCGCTATGGTTCATGCGAAGAAATGCGGCGAGATGAATTATCTCGGAGGCACCGGCGTTGGCGGCGGTACTCTTATGGGACTGTCAAAGCTTTTACTTAAAGCGGATAACGTCGATCATATTGTAGAATATGCCAGAGAGGGAAATCTTGCCAATATCGACCTGCGTATTAAGGACATTACAGCGGAGGACTCTCTGAGCGCTCTCTCGCGTGATCTTACAGCGGCAAACTTCGGCAACGTGTCGGATATTGCCGAGAGAAGCGATATTTCAAAGGGAATTATGAACCTCGTTTTTGAAACGGTGGGTATGATATCAATTTTCGCCGCAAGGTCGGTCGGTGTGAAGGACATAGTCCTGACGGGCAGCGTTACACGTCTTGAGTACTGTGCACAGAAGTTCTCGGAATTTAACAGTATGGGCTACGGAGTTAAGTTCCACATACCCGAGCGCTCGAGGTACGCGACGGTTATCGGCACGGCGCTGCGCGGGATTTCGGAGGTCGAGTAATGAATATAATGCGCTTCGTTATACCGAAGAGTCTTGTCGAGTTTGTTAATTCTGACCAGACTCTCAGGCAGGCGATTGAAAAGATGCGTTATCACAGATACGCGGCAATCCCTGTTATCAATAAAGAAGGACTTTACGTCGGAACTCTCCGAAACGATGATATTCTGCGCGTTATGCTTGAGCGCGGAAGCCTTGATGCCAAGGAGACGGAGCGTATACCGCTTTCGTCGGTTGTGGATGCGGGGTATTGCGAGCCTGTTTATCACACCGCGTCAATGACAGAGCTTATCGAAATGGTAAAGGAGCATAACTTCGTTCCGGTAGTGGACGACAGGGGTTGCTTTATCGGAATTATACTCCGACGCGATATATTGAATTATTTACTTAACTTTTACAATGAAAATGACAAGAGCTGAAAAGAAACGGCACTTTTTGAACGTTAATCGTTCACAGCTCGGGGAAGGAAGGTCATAGACATTATGGCAGAGAATAAGAAAACGTCTGAGTCGTATGATGCATCAGAGCAAAAAAAGCTCTCCGAGGTATCCGACAGACTAAAGAGCGCAGAGGCGACAGAACGCAAGCGCGTGGCTGATGCGCAGCGCAAGCGTTTAGCTGATGAAAAGCAGGCGCGTCTTGCCGCTGAGCAAAAGCAGGCGGAGCTTGAATATGCTGAAAATTACAGAAGAAAGCTTCTCAAGGACCGCAAGCGCCAGGAGGCGCAGCGTAAGGCGGCAGAGCGAGAGGCTAAAGAGCGCGCAGAGGCTATGGCAAGTGAGGCAAGAGCACGCGCGGTAAATGAAATACTCGAAAGAGAGCGAGCGGAGGCAGAGGCAAGAGGCGCTCGCGCAGCGGCTCTGCTTAACCGCGTTACAAAGTGCGCTGTGTACGATGATGACGGAAATCTCAAGCTCGTAGACCGTACTGAAGCTATCGCAAAGCGCGAGATTGTGGTTGAAAAAGAGGCGCTGCCCGTAAGCGAAGAGCCGAAGGCGGCGGCAGAGACGCGCGAGAGTGTCGAGGAGCAGCAAGCATCCACAGAGCCTGAAGTAACTCTTGAAAATAAAGAAGAGAACGCTGAGCCTTGTGCCGAGCCGGTGTCTGATATAAACGAGAGCGAGCCTTGTGTCGAGGATGCTTCCGACGATACTGTAAAGGCTGATGCGCCCGATAGTGCTAAAATCACCGACGACGGTGAAAAAATGATTCTGAATATAAGCGATGACCGCTTCCTTCTTAACATATCCCCCGAAGGAGCTGTAATGACCAATGCAGGCCCTGCAGTACCGCCTACGGTCTCTACGTTTAAGCCCGTACCCGATGCCGAGATGCGTCCCGTAACTCCGGCAGAAGTGCTTGAAAGAGACGGTACCGCGCTATCGGTTAAGAGCAATATAACGGTTGCGACAGAGGATGGCGAGGAGGCTGTTGAGGATGACAACGTTGTATCACGTGCCGTCGTCAAAGGCGGTGCGCAGCCGCTTTACGGCTCCACTCCCGAGGTGGTAGAGATAAAGCGCCTTGGAAGATACGCAAGAACCAAGTCTGATTTTAATAAATATGTTTCTGAAAGTAATAAGGCTATAAAGAAGTACACGAAGCTTATAGCCTCCTCCGACGAGGCCCTCGGAATAGAGAACGTCAATCTTGCCAATACTGCCGCCGTTTTGGTTGATGCTTTGAGAGCAAAGGGCGCCGTTATAGAGATTCGCTGCGACAATCTCAGAAACTGCGTAAGATTTAACCAAAAGAGCAGAGTCAAGGAGCTTGCGTCCGCTCTTGTGCAGGATATTAACGAATA
>JAZOAA010000196.1:0-6212 GCA_045595265.1 Eubacteriales bacterium | reverse complement strand
GATCCGACTTTGACATACGACAAGCGAAAGTAGCGGTATGATAATATATGCAATGCTTTGAAGTAAATAAATATCAATGCCCTCATTCGTTATAAGCCCCGAAGCATTAACAAGCGACATAAGGGGTGATGTAATCGCGCTTATTACACCTATGTACATGGAAAGCATAAATCGCATAATTAAATTAAACAAGAAAAATGCAGTGTTAAATTCTTCAACACCGGAAAAAAGATAAATAACCTTTGTAGCCAACGTCAAAATGCTGACAACGAGATTCGGAACACTCGCAAGAAACGCGAGAACAAGTCCCTTTGAACGAAACAAACTTGATTTGCCATTCTCTATTTGAATTGCATCCTTTGCTCCTATTTCCCACACTAAACTATAAATAAGAGCATAGAAAAATACAACCGAAAAGGCGGAAAAAATCACCTGGAGGGTCGAAGCCAACTCTTTATTATTTTCGCCAATAAAGCCCATGGAGGTATAAAGAACAAGGGCAAATATAGATATACCGACCTGATTAATTATAAGCCGTACTACATCATACGAATTTTCCTTTAATACTTTCACTCGAATCTCCTAAATAAAGAAAATATGTTTTATACATATATTTTAGCACAAACTAAAAAAAAAGCAACCCTACTTTCAAAATGTTTACACTTTATCCACTAAATATGAAAAAAATTTTGTATAATATATAGTGTAAATAGTTTTTTGAGGTGGAAACCATGTCCGTTTTAACATTCAGAAGCAGCGAATTCAAGACCTTCCCTCCAATACTTCGTGAATATGCATCTCATACGGTTAATATCAAAGGAAACAGCGAAAAAACAGTTTGTGAATACTTACTTGATATTCGCACCTTCTTTCGATACATTAAATCACGAGAAATGCCCGAGCAGCCAAGCGCTGAAGAATTTGAAAAAATAAGCATTACGGACGTAACCCTTAAAACCATAGCAGATATTACACCCGAAACTATATACGAATTTTTAATGTATACGGGTTATGAGCGTAAAAACTCAACAACTACCAGAATGCGCAAACTCTCTGCCCTGCGCTCACTCTACAAATACGTTTACGACAAAAAGCATTATGTAGATAAAAATCCCGTTGCGGAAATCGATTCTCCTAAAAAAGCATCCACTCTTCCGAAGTACCTTTCTCTTGAGGAATCGGTCAGACTTTTAGAAACCGTAAAATCAGATACCGAGTCAAAAACCATGCTTCGCGATTATACAATAATTTTGCTGTTTTTGAATACGGGAATGCGACTTTCCGAGCTTGTCGGACTTAACCTGCAAAGCCTTGATTCAGAGCTTCAATCAATGAAGGTTCTCGGTAAAGGTAACAAGGAAAGAATAGTGTATCTTAATCCAGCAGCCCGCTCGGCTCTGGCTACGTATCTCAAATTAAGACTCGACCCGAGATATATAAGAACGTCGGACAACGCATTATTTTTGAGCGGCAGGCAGCAACGTATTTCCGCAAAAACAGTACAATGGATAATTTATAAGTATCTCGACCTTGCGGGACTTGGAGAAAAAGGGCTGTCAGTCCATAAGTTAAGGCATACCGCTGCGACGTTAATGTATCAAAGCGGCAAGGTTGATATAAGAGTGCTCAAGGATATTCTTGGTCACGAGCAGCTTAATACCACGCAAATTTACACACATATAACAAGCACGAATATGGAGCAAGCCATGGACGCAAATCCATTGTCAGATTTAATTACCAAAGGTAAATAAATATTTCTGCCCTATATTAAAACCATAAAAATGCATTTCAAGGTGAATGATATGACACTAGGTGAAAAAATCAAGGCCGCCCGAAAAGAAAAAAAGCTAACGCAACAATACGTCTGCGACAAGAAGCTTACCCGTAATATGTTGAGCGCTATTGAAAACGGCAAAGCAACTCCTTCTCTGGAAACCGTAAAATATTTAGCGTTACGTCTTTGTTTGCCGGTTTCTTATCTACTGTCAGATGATGACAATCTTTCATTCTATCAAAAAAGCGAAAAAATAAATGCTATAAAAGAACATTTGAAAAACAAGCAATATAAAAATTGCCTTTCTCTTATCGAAGAAATACCGGAAAAAGACGATGAGCTTTTCTATATTATGGCAATATGTTATTTTGAGCTTGGAAAGGAAGCCGTTCTTTACGGCTCGCTAACCTCCGGTGAAAAATTTTTATCACTATCGAAAGAATATTCTCAAAAGACGGTATACGATACTTTAAGGATAGAAACCGTCGGAATACTCTATACGGCAATAGCAAAAAACATCAGCGCGCCGGTCTTAGAGCTTGATACAAGACTCTTTGAGAAAAAGCGTGACGATTTGTCAGATCTTGATCTTTACAGATATATAATAAGAGATACCACCGTCAGTCCAAGCTTCGCAAAGCATACTAAGGCAAAAGCTCTTATCAAAGAAAGAAGATACGAGGAGGCCATCTCTTTAATGAAGGAGATCGAAGCCGAAAGACGCACAGAAAACTATAACGCTTATTTTCATCTGAATTTATACGAAGATATCGAATTCTGTTATAAGCAACTAATGAATTTCGAAAATGCATATAAATATTCTACAAAGCGTCTGGCTCTTATCGACAGATTTAAGACCTGATATTTTTTAGCAAGCTACGCAGCACACCCTATGCGATGTTCTGCGTAGTTAATTTTTTTACATATGTGTTGATATAATATTATAATGTAAGAAAATTAAAGCAAATTTTGCGTTTTCTATTGACTTATTCTTTATTTGGTGATATATTATATTAGGTGAAGATTGGTCTATTTTCCAATTTCAATCATTTTTCGCCAAAAATAGTTATTATTTAGGAAGGAGAGATTTGCATAAGCAAATCGGGAATTCGTTTTGGACAAATACACAAAACCTACCTTTTGCGGTTTACCCACCGCCGCAGAGCTGCGCGCCGAATTGACTAACAGTCAAGGAGCCGACGTCAGAGCACAGATCGCTCTTCTCTTCGATGAAAACACATTCGTTGAGACCGGAGCGTTCACAAAGCGTGGATTCTCAGACTTTATCAACACCGAAAAGTCTAACGAATTTGAAAGTGTCATCACCGGATATGGAGCAATTGACGGCAAGCTCGTCTTTGCCTTCGCTGAGGACGCTTCAAGAATGGGCGGAGCTATTGATGACCGCCACGCAAAGAAGATCGCCGAGCTTTACAGCCTCGCACTCTCAAACGGCGCGCCCGTAATCGGTATCTTTAATTCTAACGGCACCGACATTTTCCAGGGTACTACCGCTCTTGCGGCATACGGAAAAATTATGTCTGCCGTTACTCGTGCATCGGGTGTTATTCCCCAGATTTCTTTCGTAACCGGTAAATGCATCGGTACTACCGCTGCAATTGCTTCCATGTTCGACATTGTGATTAAGGCCGAGGGCGCAGAACTGTACGTTTCTTCCCCTTCTCTTACTGGCAGCGAAAACGCACAGGATGCCATTGTGTCTTACGCAGCTCCTCTTGAGACCTGTGCCGCTTACATAAAGAGCCTTATCGCTTTCCTTCCGTCCAACTCTTCTGTAAAGCTTCAGTGCTCTGATATTTGCACAGATAACCTTAACAGAATGCTTGGCAATCTTGATTTTGCCGGTGAAGGACTTGCTGCAATTTCTGTAATTGCCGATAACGGAATGTTCTACGAAATCAGCGGAGCATATGCCCCCGCGGCATCTACTGTATTTACTACCATCGGCGGTGTTAAGTGCGGTGTTGTTGCAACCTCCTTTGCAAAGGACGAAGGAAGAATCACGACAGACGTTGCAAGAAAAATTGCAAAGTTCGTAAATCTCTGCGATAGCTTCTCCATTCCCGTCGTAACGCTTGTTGACTCTTGCGGACTTGCTATCGACAAGGATAATGAAACTCACTTCGCGCCCGAACTTGCAAAGCTTGCTATGGCATACGCTTCTTCCACCTGCCCTAAAGTTACCGTTATAAACGGTCACGCAATAGGTGCAGCATTCGTTCTTCTCGGCTCTAAGGCTCTCGGCGCAGATCTTGTTTACGCTACTGCATCGTCCGAGATAGGCGCGCTCGTTGCTGAAAGCGGAGTTGCGTTCGCGTGGGACAAGTACATTTCCGAAGAAGTTACCAGAGAATCTCTTATTGATGATTGGAAAGCGTCCGTTTCCTCGCCTGTGGCTGCTGCTTCGAGCGGTGAAATCGACGACATTATCAACGTAAACGAGATGAGAGCAAGAATCTGCTCTGCTCTGCTTATGCTTTCCGCTAAGGGTAATTTCTCAAGCATAGCTCACCGCAAGGTTCTCCCCCTTTAATTTTCAAGGAGGAATGATTATATGTTTGGTATCACGGATTATTCCAAAGCAATAGTAGATTTTGCTAATTTCGACGTATCACAACTCACAAGCGCGCTTGTGTTTGGCGGTGCTATACTGCTCATCGGTATGCTTACCATTTTTGCGGTTCTTTGTCTGCTTTGGCTTTGCCTCATACTCTTCAAGCTGTTTTTCCACGATATGCCTAACAAGAGCTTGGCTAAAAAGCCCGCTAAAGACGTAGAGGTAGCTACCGTAGAGCAATCCGCTCCCGCACCCGCGGAGTCAGAGATCGTTGCAGTCATTGCCGCAGCAGTAGCAATGGCGGAAGCGGAATCTGACGGCCTTAAATTCAGAGTTGTATCATTCAAAAGAATATAATTTTAGGAAGGAAAAACAAAAAATGAAAAAGTATAATATTACAGTTAACGGCACAACCTACGAGGTTGTTGTTGAAGAAGTTGGCGGCGTAGCAAGCGCACCCGTTGCCGCTCCCGTATTTACCGCACCTGCAGCTCCTGCTGCAGCTCCTGCTGCTCCCACAGCTACTGCGGCTACCGCTGCACCCAAGGCTGCTTCTGTCGGTGCGGGCACTAACAAAATCACCTCTCCCATGCCCGGTACTATTCTTGACGTTAAGGTATCCGTAGGTCAGTCCGTTAAGAAGGGTGACGTTATCTGCGTTCTTGAGGCTATGAAGATGGAGAACGATATTCCCGCCCCCTGCGACGGTGTTATCGCTTCTGTAAACGTTCAGAAGGGCGCATCCGTTGCCGCTAACGACGTTCTTGCTACTCTTAACTAATTTTCAGAAAGTTAAAGGTACTTATTAATGTCAGAAATTATTAATGCTATCACAAACTTTCTCGGCACGACAGGCATTGCTAAAATGTTTGCCGAGTCGAATTGGTGGCAGTACCTTGTAATGTACGTTATCGTAGGCGTGCTCTTCTATCTGGCTATTGTTAAGAAGTTCGAGCCCCTGCTTTTGATGCCCATTGCATTCGGTATGTTGCTCGCCAACCTTCCCGGTGCAAACCTTATTCATCTGGAATATTTCTTTGACGATTATTATCTCTCCGTTGTAGACGGTGAACTCACAGGTACTCTTGCCGTTCATTTTGAGAACTTCATCTCACAGCTTAACCCGATGCTTTATACCATCGGAGAGGACTCCATAACCTTCAATCTCGAATCGCTTGCTGAAGCTGATATTGAGTATTTCAACTCACTCTTTGATTTTTATCTCGGTGATGCTGCTTATGTGTCCGACGGACTCGTACATATCAGAATGTCCCACATAATCAAAGAAGTTGTTAACAACGGCGGTCTCCTTGACGTTCTCTATCTCGGTGTTAAGCTTGGCGTTTATCCCTCGCTTATCTTCATGGGCGTCGGTGCTATGACCGACTTCACGCCTCTCATCGCTAACCCTAAGTCGCTTCTCATGGGCGCGGGCGCACAGCTCGGCGTTTTCGTTGCGTTCTTCTTTGCTCTGTTCATGGGCTTCAGCCCCATGCAGTCCGGAGCTATCGGTATCATAGGCGGAGCTGACGGTCCTACCGCAATACTTGTTACAAAGATACTTGCTCCCGAGCTTCTCGGTGCTATCGCTATTGCGGCATATTCGTACATGGCCCTGATTCCAATAATTCAGCCGCCGTTCATGCGACTTCTTACTACCGAAAGCGAGAGAAAGATAAAGATGGGTAACCTTCGCACCGTTTCAACTGTCGAGAAGGTCGTATTTCCCATTGTCGTTACAGCGATTGTTTGTCTAATCATTCCCGATGCCGCTCCTCTTGTCGGTTTCCTTATGCTCGGTAACCTCTTTAACGTTTCGGGCGTGGCTGACAGACTTTCAAAGACTGCTCAGAACGAGCT
>JAZOAA010000195.1:0-3239 GCA_045595265.1 Eubacteriales bacterium | reverse complement strand
TATGAACTACATTAAGTGCGACGTATCCACTATCTGTGTCGGTATGGCGGCATCAATGGGCGCTTTCCTTCTCTCCAGCGGAGCGAAGGGTAAGAGATTTGCTCTTCCTAATGCCGAGGTAATGATTCACCAGCCTCTCGGCGGTATGAAGGGTCAGGCAAGCGATATCAAAATCCATGCAGACCATATACTCAGAATACGCGAAAAGCTTAATAAAATTCTTTCCGAGCAGACCGGCAAGCCCCTCGACGTAATCGAGCGCGACACCGAGCGCGACAACTTCATGACGGCAGAAGAGGCTCTTGCATACGGACTCGTTGACAAGGTAATTACCAAAAAGGAACTTTAATAAAATGGCTGAAAAACCGACAGACACTCTCCGTCACTGCGCCTTCTGCGGAAGAAGCGAGGAGAAAATCAACTTTCTCATTCCCGCAAGGGACGGCAAGACCTATATTTGCGATAGCTGCATCGACGTATGCGCTGAGTTTATTGAAGAAAATCTCCGTCCTGCCATGGAGGAGATTGGCGATGCGCTGACCTTTGCAACCCTGCCCCGCCCTAAAGATATAAAGGCTATGCTCGACCAGCACGTTATCGGGCAGGAGGACGCAAAGCTCGCACTTTCCGTTGCCGTTTATAATCATTATAAAAGGATACTGACTCTCGAGGAGGAGTCGAAGGGAAAGAAGCGCAAGGAGTCCGAACAAAGCGCCGACGACGGTGTTGAAATTCAAAAATCGAACGTTCTGCTTCTCGGCCCTACGGGTGTAGGAAAGACATATATTGCACAAACTCTTGCCAAGAGCTTTAAGGTTCCATTCGCGATAGCGGACGCTACCACTCTCACCGAGGCGGGATACGTTGGTGAGGACGTTGAAAACATTCTTCTGCGTCTTATACAGGCGGCTGATTATGACGTTGAGCGCGCGGAGCACGGTATAATCTATATTGACGAAATCGACAAGATTGCAAGAAAGGGCGAGAACCGCTCTATCACCCGAGACGTTTCGGGCGAGGGCGTTCAGCAGGCTCTTCTAAAAATACTTGAAGGCACTGTGGCAAACGTTCCACCCCAGGGCGGAAGAAAGCACCCGAACCAAGAATTTATACAGATAAATACGAAAAATATTCTCTTCATATGCGGCGGAGCGTTTGACGGAATAGAGTCCATAATCGAAAAGCGTAAGGGCTCGCAGCAGATAGGCTTCAACACCGATAAAAGCACGAAGAAGGAGAAGGTTGAGCGCGGCGTTTACAAGGACGTTATCGCTCATGACGTAGTAAAATACGGAATAATCCCCGAGCTTGTCGGCAGACTTCCCGTTATCGTTGCTCTTGAAAATCTCGACGAGGATGCGCTTGTCCGAATTATAAAAGAGCCGAAAAACGCGCTTCATAAGCAGTATCAAAAGCTTCTATCTCTTGACGGAATAGAGCTTGAATTTGAAGAGGAGGCGTTCCGTGCGATAGCGCACCTTGCGGTAGAGCGCGAGACGGGCGCGAGAGGACTCAGGTCGATACTAGAGAGCGTTATGCTAAAGCCGATGTACGAGCTGCCCTCACTCGAAGGGGTGAAGCGAGTTATCGTAACGGCAGGATTCGTAAAAGGCGAAGAGGAGATTACCGTAATTAAGGATTCTCCCGCTCTTGCAGAGCCGAAAGAAAAGGCGTAAAAATCAAAACGAAAGGCAGACTCGAAACTGTAAAAGTCTGCTTTTTTGTTTATTTTTTATATATTGCGGTATGAGTTTTGTGCAATATGTATATATCTAAAAAGTTTTTTGAGATTTTTTTGTATTTTTTTATTTTTTCCTATTGACAAACGAAACCGAATGTGGTATATTAAAGGTGCAAGAGGCCAAGAAATAAAAAACAACCGACAAAGGAGTCGGAAAATATATAAAACACTTGGCTAATTTTAGAAAGAGAGGATACGCCGATGCAGAATTTTGAAGAACCCTTCCATTTATCAGCCTGCCCGTGTGAGAATGGCAAAATGGCGCGTATTTTGTGCATGACGGCAGGTATCCGAAAAACTGAATATTAACGGTGTGATACACTTACGATA
Organism: Eubacteriales bacterium; assembly: GCA_045595265.1. GTDB lineage: Bacteria > Bacillota > Clostridia > Oscillospirales > CAG-272 > UBA1740. Next base: position 1,168 of record JAZOAA010000195.1, on the reverse strand, counting down.
AGGTTAAGAAAATTTATATTTTGAAGACGTAGAGTACTTAATACTCTGATAGATGCGATAAGATGTTATCACAAAAACAAGGTGTAAAAACCAAGATAGTTTTATACAAATCGTTATGAAAAGTTTCAAAAGAGGCTCTGACGCCGAAAAATGAATACTAAGGTGCTGTTGAAGTGATTATTCAACAGCACCTATTTTTTATATTGAATTAGGTTAATTTACTCTTCCCTTGCGGTAATTTAGCGGGCTTGTATCCATATAGGACTTAAATATCTTATGGAAGTAATTGGGATTTGCAAATCCCGCCTTCTCTGCTATCTCGTTTATGGGAATGTCGGTTTCGGAAAGAAGCTCGAGGGACTTGTTGACCCTGACCGCGTTGATATAGTCAACCGGAGTTTTTCCTATGCTTTCCTTAAACATCTTGGTGAAATAATCGGCTGAGACGTTTATCATCTCGGCAAGAGTGTCTATGTATATCTTCTCAGCGCAATGCTCTTTTATATACTCGAGCGCAGGGCGCAGGCGCATAACGTTGTGATATACCTGGCGCTCGCTCTCGCCTCTCTCGTAGAAATACGAACGGAGTATAGAGCAGACGAGCATATATACGTTAGCTCTTACAGCAAGACCGAAGCAAACGTCCTTCGAGGTATATTCCTCCGCCGCCTCACTTATCGAAAAGGCAAGCTGCTCGTATGCAGGGTGATGCGGCTTAAATATCGGCATCTTCGTCTCTGCCTGGACTAAAAACATATAAAACAGCTCGGAGTCTAGGTTGTGCATATACTTCTCAACGTCAGCGGTACAAAATGACACAAGCTTTGCCGCAGCGCCCATCTCGCTCTCAAACGAAAAGACGCGCGAGGGCGAAATATACACGATATCTCCCTCACAAAGCGTGAGCGTCTCTGTACCGACGTGCAAAATTCCATCTCCCCTGCTGACCTCAAGGATACCTATGCCGTCGGGCGAGAAGCCGCGAATCAAGGTGCCTTTGCCTTCCTTCACAGCTATGACGAACTCTTCTCTTTTTTCCTCTGACATAACGTCCTCCTTTCGCTAAAAAGATTATTTCCGCATTTATTTCAGAGCAGAACGGTTTAATAGAAGGTTGCGACCTCGACCTCGGGGCGAGTCGCGCGCTCGATACCTGTAACGTTAAGGA
>JAZOAA010000194.1:0-16200 GCA_045595265.1 Eubacteriales bacterium | reverse complement strand
CCTGCCTTGGAGAGATTCTTGTAATCAAGTCCAAGCGCGTCAGCAAGGATATCTACGTAGGTATCCTTCATTGTCTGAGGATCGTTTGCGCTTACTCCGTCGCCTATTGCTACGTAGTAAGAATCCTCGTCAGCAACGTAGTATGCGTTCGTTGCGTTCCAGATAAGGTACTCAATAGCAAGCTTTGCATAGTCGTATGCTTCCTTAAGGCTTGCAACAAGCTCCTCTGCCTTTGCGTAAAGCGCATCTATTGCCTTTGTAAGCTCGGCATCAACTGCTTCCTTAAGCTCGGCAAGAGCTGCCTTGATCTCTGCGATCTTTGCCTCTATTGCTCTCGCAAGCTCTTCTGCCTTTTCGGAAATCTCCGTTACTATTGCCTCTATCTCATCTACGATTGCATTTACCTTTGCCTCAAGCTCTGCCGCAAGGTCGCCAAGCTTCTCGCGAAGCTCTGCCATAAGAGCGTCTACCTTCGCTTCAAGCTCTGCTATTACCGCGTCAAGCTTTTCTGCTATTGCATCAAGCACATCGCTGAGCGCCTCGCCAAGCCATTCCAGCTTCTCGCCAAGCTCTGCCGCAAGTGCCGATACCTTTTCTGCAAGAGCGCCGATCTTATCTATTATATCGCCTTCAAGAAGCTCGCCAAGCGCATCAAGCGCTGCCTTTACCTTCTCTATCGCTGCATTAAGATCTGCTGCTGCTCCACTTGCCGCTGCCTTTATTTCCTCTACAAGCTCATAAAGCGCGTTGCCAAGCTCTATTACCGCATCTGCAATCTCGCCGATCTGTTCTACTATTTCTTCAAGCTCTGCTACAAGCTCTGCGATCTTTGCCTCGATCTCTGCAATCTTTGCCTTGACCTGCTCGATCTTTGCTTCGATCTCTGCTATCGCTGCCTCGATCTTCTCTATTACAGCTTCAAGCTCTGCTATCGCTGCCTCGATCTTTGCTTTTACCTCATCGCTGAGATTCTCAAACTCTGCTTCAAGCTTTGCCTTAAGCTCCTCAAGCTCTGCGCGCTTCTCTGCAAGCAGCTCTTCAAGCTTTGCCTTCGCCTCTTCGAGCTTTTCCTCAAGCTCTGCGCGAAGTGCTGCAAGCGTTGCTTCAAGATCCTCGATCTCGCCCTCTATCGCGTTCTTAAGCGCCTCGAGTTCTGCCTCGATCGCTGCCGTAAGGCCGCTTGCCTCTGCGTATACCTTTACAAGCTCCCACGCCTCGTCGCCGTACTCACTTACAAGATATACCATAGCTCCGAGTATCTCTACGTGGTTATCTATTATGAATCCAACTATCTCGTCGCCATACTCCGACGCAATAACTCCGATCACCGCGAGTATCTCGTCGCCGTATTCCTCCGCAAGCTCTGCTACGTAAGGTCCGTACTCCTTAACGAACTCTATTACCTCGTAGGGATTGTTCAGAAGATAGTCGTATATTTCTGCCGCAACCTCGGGCGCGTACTTCTTAACTGCCTCGGTTACTATCTCTGCAAGAGCCTCATATCCCTTGCCAAGTGCTTCTGCTATATACTCTGCTGCCTTCTCTGCGATCTTCTCTGCAAGCTCAAGCGCCTCGGGAATTACTACGTTCTCTACGTATTCCTTTGTTGCCTCAAGCGCGGGGATCACTACAAGCTCAAGAGTATCGCCGCCTGCCTGTTCAAGAAGAACAAGCGCGTTTTCAAGATGTGTATAAAGGTCATCCTCAAGTGCAAGAACTGTGTCTACAAGTCCGTAAACGTCTGCCGCAGCGTCTGCCTCAAGTACCGCCTTAAGCTCCTCGAGAGTTGCCACAACTGCCGAAAGCTCTCTCTCAAGCGCTGCCTTGAACGCATCGGTCATTTCCGTACCGGATACGTCTACTCCCTCAATCGCCGCAATCGCTGCCTCAAGCGCGTCTATCGCTGCGTCTACGTAGCCGTTCTCATCCGCAAAGGCGTAGCCGTATGCGTATGCGTCGTCATAATATTCAAGTATGAGCTTATAAGCCTCTTCAATAGCTACCACAACACCCTTTGTATCGTTTTCAAGAGCATCAACGATAGAGTTTGCGATTTCAACGTGGCCGTTACCGTTGGGGTGAGCGAAGAAGGAGTTACCGATGTTTCCGCGTACACCGAATGCAAGAACGGTGTTGAAGAGAGCGGGGTCGATATTGTTTGCCGCTGCAAAATCGTTAAAGAATCCGTTAGGATACTCTGCGTTGATATCAAATACGTAGTCAGGATCAGCAGTCTTCTTTGCGCTGGCGTCGGTAATCAGACCGAAGAACGCACCGAATACATTATTTCTTACAGCAACCCAAGAGCCGGAGATGCTTGCGAAATCGATGGTGTCGATCTTCATTGCCTCTCTCATTACCTGAACCATTACGTCATATGCAATATCAAGAGTTGCTGCATATCCCTGATACATCTGGAGTGCCTGACCCTCAAGAAGACCTGCATCGCCTGCCTCTATGAAGTCCTTAAGGAGAGTTCCGTCATAAAGCTTGATGTGCCAGTTCTCACCCATAAGAGCTTCGCCGCCCATGTTTGTCTGCGCGTCATAGTGATAGCCGTTGTAGAAGCTTACGAGATTGCCAAGGTCAGAACCCTTCTGGTAATCCTGCATAGTCACAAGACCCTGCGCGCTCATCTGAACAGCGAATGCCTGAATAATACGAGTCTTAAGATAAATCTCGTTATCGTAGCAGTCGAAGCAATCCTTCATATCCTGGCTGATATTAGCAGTATTGCCGTCATATGCGAGAGCCTCGTCGCCGAAGAGCTCAACGTGACCGTTCTCAGAAACGTTAGCATACGAGTAGGTATCAGAATAGGGAGAAAGAACTGCGGTGTATGTATTAGCAGCGTTAACTACTGCGCCGAAGATATCGCCGAAGGGGATATCAGCATCAAGGCCTGCAACGGTAGCATCAAGACCGTGCATAAGGTTCTGAATGCTTACTACAACAACCTCTGCATCGGGGTTCCACTCACGAATCTTCTCCATAATGCCATCGAAGCTTAAGCAGTATCCAACAAGAGCGTAAGCAAGAGTGTCTGCTATATCCTCAATGGTTTCGGTAGGAATGGATATACCTGCCGCGTACTCGCTGATAAGGTCAAGAACGTATGCCTTACCCTCCTCATACTTTGCAGCAATCTCGGGGTCAAGGGTGCTGATGTCGTTACCGTAGTTGCCGTCGGGCTTGTTGGGGTTCTTACTGCCTATCTGGTTGCTTACGTAAACACCGAAGTTGTTCATACCAACGTCAACGGTGATAAGCTCCGCATTGGTAAGAGCGTCCTTGTAAGCTGCACGAAGAGCTGCAAGAGCCTCTGCGTGAGTAAGGTCGGTTGTGCCTGCTTCCTTATAACCCGCAGATACGAACCAGTTGTGGTCGTAGTCTACTCTGGTGTCATTCTCGTTATAGAAACGCCAGGTGATGTACTTATCAGCCTCACGAGTCTCGTCGAGAAGGAAGAGAATATCCTCTGCTCTCATCGAGCTGATAGCAAGCTGATGAAGAGTTACGTCATACTGCTCGCTAAGCTTATCTGCAATAAGAACGGGATAAGAGCCGGGAGTGTTGGCCTTATATCCGTAAACGTTCTGATTAGCCTTTTCAAGAGGGGTGTCATAAACGTCATTCGGAACGTATCCGCGCATACCGTAGCCGTTTACGTTAGATGCACCGAGAGAAACGTAATCAAACGCTTCCTTCTGACCGGTAGCACCGGAGTTGTCATCAATCGCGGAATCAACTGCCATAACGGTGGGCGCCATTATACTGAAGAGCATAAACAGCGTCAAAACCGCAGCCGAAAACCTGCTTATGCAGGATTTAGAAATGTTTTTCATAAAAACTCCTTTATCAAGATCTGTTAAAGATCTAAAAAATTATATGTATATAATAACACGAGAGATGTGCGTTGTCAATATATTCAATAAATTTTTACATTTTTTTATAAAATTCAACATAAAATGTTGACAAGGTATGGTATAATATTTACGAGAACAAAAAAGTTCTGCATTAATTTCAACATTAGTGAATAAAAATGTTTTTTAGGAGGAAATTATAATGACAAAGGCTAAATTTTACATTTGCGAAAAGTGCGGAAATATCATCGAAATGGTAAAGCCGTCGGGCGTATCGGTTGTTTGCTGCGGTCAGAAGATGACAGCGATAGATGCAGGCGTTGTTGAAGCCAGCAGAGAAAAGCATATTCCCGTGGTTCAGGTAAACGGCAATACCGTAAAGGTGGTTGTTGGCTCGGTAATGCATCCTATGACTCCCGAGCATAGCATTGAGTGGGTTTATCTAGAAACGGATAAGGGCGTTCACAGAATAGAGCTTGCGGCAGATGCCGCCCCCGAGGCAACCTTCGCGCTCGCTGATGAGGAGCCTGTGGCTGTATACGCTTACTGCAACCTTCACGGCCTTTGGAAAGCCGAGATATAAAAATCAACATAAAGAGAGGTTTTGAACATGAAAAAATACGTTTGTGACGTTTGCGGCTGGGAATACGACGAGGAGCTTGGCGATGCAGAGCTTGGTATAGAACCCGGCACAAAATTTGAGGATTTGCCCGATGATTTTGAATGTCCTCTTTGCTCCGTAGGCAAGGATAATTTCAGCGAAGTCGAATAAGTTAATACTAAAAATGAAAAAGAGGCTGTCTCAAATGCAAATTTAAGAGCATTAGAGGCAGCTTTTTTATATTGCAAAACTTAACAAATGAACGAGCCTCAAATTAAGACAAAATGATTAAATTATCTTCACCTTACAGATTTTTCGTATTCTTTGGGAGTCTTTCCGGTATAGCTTTTGAATGCGGCGAGAAATCCATTATATGACGTGTAACCGCATCGGTATGCAATGTTGTTAAGAGTAAGCCCACCTTGCTTTATCAGCATACAAGCGTGATCGATACGCTGCTTCATCAGCGTCTTCTTAAAGCCATCATTGAAGACATGCTTGACAATGCGGTGCGTGTGTGGGGAGGACAGACAGAGTTCCTTCGCGAGATCGTCTATGCCGACATCTTCATCATACCGCTTTTGGAAAAATTCCTCCACGATTTTTCTCCGGTTGAATAAGCGTTCGCCCTCAGAGCTGTGTCTAATCAACGGACGGCTTTCGGGTATCAGATGCTCCCTTATGCAAGAGGCGAGAGTTATGTAAAAAAGCGCAAGGTGCGCAGAAAATATATGTTCGTTTTGCATTGAATACTTTTCGGAAACAAGCTTTTTCGCGACGGACACGAGCTCCGCGTTGTTTACTGTAAAATACTTTGTGACGGATTTGAAGATATTAGAGTAATGGGCGTATTCGGAAAAATCCCGCAAGTCTTTTTCAGCTCTGTAATTCTTTGCGATGCTGAAATAAAAATTTATTTTTTCAAGAGTATCACTGTTGCTTTTGGGATAATGGCTGGAGTGTGGCGCAAGGAGACAAATATCACCCTCGCTAACGTTTACCTCTTCTCCGTCGATCTCTATCAAAGCGTCGCCCTTAAGGATTATATGCAGCTCACTGTCAACGTGAAAGTGAGTGGTATCTGCCCATTTTTTTGAAATGCCCCATTTGCTCTCATCGATTTCCGACACGAACGTCGCATCTCCTACATAGCTTTCAATCTTTTTCATATTTATTTCTCCTTTCGTTTTTATATTATATCACATTTTCTCAAAGCATCAATAAAAAAATCAAAAAAACGATCACATTTTTGCAAAAAATCGAAAAAAATGCTCGTTGTAATATGAGTTTTTTTCTTGTACAATAGAAGCAAAAAACTATTAAGGAGTCACATAATGAGATGTTTTGAAAAAAGCAATGCGCTCGTAGAACTCGAAAAGAAGGTGGCGCCCCTCGCGGCACAGACCTTCAGCAAGAGCTACCGTTATTTCATGCCCGGCAGGTCGCCTATGTATATTGACCACGCGGAGGGAGCAAGGGTCTGGGACGTTGACGGCAACGAATTTATCGACTTTATCTGTTGCCTCGGCCCTATCACCCTGGGCTACAACTATCCGAGAGTAAACGAGGCGGTCGTCAGGCAACTTAACAAAGGTATAATCTTCTCTACCCAAGCCCCCGTAGAGTGCGAGCTTGCCGAGAAGCTCGTCGAGGTAATTCCTTGCGCCGAGATGGTTAAGTTCGTTAAGAACGGAAGCGACGCTACCACTGCTGCCATAAGACTTGCAAGAGCGTATACCGGGCGCGAGAGAGTTGCGATGTGCGGCTATCACGGTATGCACGACTGGTCCATCGGTGCTTCAACAACAAGGGAGTTCCGGGAGCTGTTTGCGAGCTGACAAAGACGTTTAAGTATAACGATCTTAATTCCCTAGAAAATCTCCTCTGCGCGCATCCCGGTGAGTATGCTGCCGTTATTATGGAACCCATTCAGTCCAACGGCACCACCAAAGAGTATCTGCAAGCGGTTGTAGACACCGCACACAAGCACGGCGCGGTTGCCATCTTTGACGAGGTTGTCAGCGGATTTAGATATGCTATCGGCGGTGCATCTGAATATTACGGTGTAACTCCCGATATGGCATCCTACGGCAAGGGGTGCGCAAACGGTATGCCTCTTTCATTCGTTGCGGGTAAGAGAGAGCTTATCAGCCAGATCGAGCGCGGCGTATTCGTTTCTATGACCTTTGGGGGCGATGCTATTTCTCTCGCGGGTGCGCTTGCAACCGTTAAGGAAATGCAGGAAAAGGACGTAATGGGTCACATAAGAAGACTTGGTGGTATGATACTCGAAGGACTCAAGGAGAGAGTTGCAAAGCATGGCGTTAGCGATGCCGTTCTCGTTAGCGGACTTGCGGCACACTGCGGTGTTGCATTCAACAACGTTGGTTCGCTTAGCTACCTCGACATTCACTCAATCTTCACTAAAAATATGCTTGAGAACGGCATTCTCTGCCAGGCTATCACAAACATATCCTTCTCTCACACCGAGGAAGACGTTAATAAGTACCTTGCGGCGGTTGACTGTGCGTTCGCAGAAATTAGAAAAGCCATCGACAACGACAGCACCGAGGGTATCCTTCCCGACGAGGCGAGAGTTGACCCCGTATTCAAGAGAAATATTAAATAATATATTCGCAAAGCGGCTGTCGCGTTCATGTGCCTTCAGATAAAAAACTCAAAGGGCAGAGGTGAAAACAAAGCACCTCTGCCCCTAATATAAGCTTTTATATGAGAAAACCCGAGTTAAAGCCTACGGTTTTCTCTTTTTATTCTATTGCCGTTTTTTCTCTCATTATCAATCTTCTGTTTTGTTTGTCCTTTTCTTCTTTAACACGAAAACAACCGCAACAGTACCGAGCGCCAGCACGGCAGGAGCCGCTACAAGCACTATAATAAGATTATAAAAGTTGCCGCTATCTGAATCCTCAGGATTCTCGGGAGCTTGCTTTGCCGGTATTGAGCGCTCGTCAAGCCTCGTGCCGCAAGCGGTACATTCAATATGCTCCTTGCCTTCCGCACCGACCGTTGCTTCGGTGTCAACTATCCATTCCGACTCGGTATGTGCTTCGTCAAAGCGCGCTGTAAGATGCGTGTTTTTCATTACAGTAAATGTAAACTCGCGCTCGTTTGACAAAAGATTGTTGTCAAGATACCAGCCTACAAACCTATAGCACTCTGTTTCGGTTACGGAAACCGTAGCACTCTCACCAAGCAGGTACTCACCCCCGCCCGAGAGAAAAACATCATCGGTAGGAGCGCTCAGAGTTACGCTGTTCGTTTGCTCGTATGCGGAATCACTTCCCAAAAGCTGCTCTCCCGCCTCGTTTTTAAGCGTATAAAGTACAACGCGATTCTTTGACATAGCGCCAACCTCGCCGAGAAGAGTCTCACCCGACGGAATATCCGAGTAAAGAGTGTGTCTTAGCTCTCTGCCGTCGCAAATCGCATATTCTGTTATGGAATATTCTGACCCAACTCCCGAAATCACCTCTACCGTATATGACTCGTTCGAGGGGAGATATACGGTCACCGTATCCTCGGTTGTTTTGCTTCTGAGCGACGAGGTCAAAACAATATCGGGCTTCAGTATGACCGAGCCTGCCGCCATAGGTCTTATAATCGGAGGGGTGTTCATTGAAGATGAAAAAACAGTCTTTCCGCTAGAGTCCTTTACCGTAATATCGCCATGTTTTACGGTGAGCTCTCTGGTTATTGCATAAGGTGCAGGACTGTCAATGCCGCCGTAATATGTGTCCGAAGCCATAAGATAACCAAGAGGAATTTCGGGGTAATGGTACTCGAAAACACCATAGTCTTCTTGTTGGAAAATAGCGAACAAAAGATATATTAAATCCTTGCCCCCACCCGCTAAAACGTCAACTAAAGTGTGCACGGCGATGACAAGCTCTCCTTTTTCATAGGTTATTTCCGCCCTTGTCAATATCTCCTCGAGCACAATGCTAAGCGCCGTTTTTACCGCTTGAGTGTTTTTCAAGAGAAGGTCTACTATGTCTACGTTAAGATCAACGTCGATTGGCATTGGTATCATACCTATCAGATCGGCAGGGGTGGATACAGCCTCCTCAGCTGCATCTACAAATCGATTTAAGCTCTTAGCATCCAGAAAAATTTGCTTCAACACGTCGTACAAAAACGGCTGAATGTATCTCGTATATTCTCTTCTGCTGATACCCGAAACTATATTCTCGGTGAGATAGTTCAGCGCCTCGCTCACGGGCACACCGTCCCAATGTCCGCTCTCATCGCGAAGGGTCTCGGGCGCGGACAGGGCATCGTCATCAATAGAGGCGATAAAGCTCTTAGCAAGGTTTGACCTCTGTACGTAGAATGCATCGGTCATTCTGTCGCTCAGGGCTGTAACGTTATATACGTTTTCTTCTCCTACTCTCACAAAATCCCAACCGTCATCCTCGTTTCCCGCCATAGCCACCTTAGTTACCAAGTCGCTTGCGCCGACGGTGTTATGTATATTTGAGTAATCCTTACCCACGGTGTTTTTTCTAGCGGTTGCCCTGGGCGCTTCAAACGTGTAGGCAAAAATGCCGCTTGGCGAAATGCTTATCCTCGTGTTTTCGAGAGAGGTACAGTTGTCGGTAGCCCATGCGCCAACAAGTCCCGCAACAGCTCCCGCGCGGCTATATCCCGTAACCCAAAGCTTTACTCTGCCCGACAGATTCGAGATGTAATCGGTAAGAAAAGGAATTATCCTGTCGCGCGCTTCGTAAAAGCCTTTATGATTTCCGTCATAGTCGCTCTCATAGCCAACCTCCAGGTTTTCCGCCCATTCAGCACCGTAAGCCGCGCCTCTTAAAGCAAGAGCTACCAGGGTATATTCACCCTCCTCGTCGTAAAGCTCTTTCTTTCCGATAACGGCACCCATGGTTTCGTCCGACGGCCTTTGACACATATCAGCGTTGGGCGTTACATCCTTGAAGCCAAGATTGTTGAACAACGCAAGAGCATTCTGTGATTGAATAAGGTAGTTCGTATTTTCAATATTGTCCACGATGGCAAAAGCGCTGGCCGCAAGGCACATCGACATCGTTGCAAGATGCGGATTATATTCCTTTGCAGAGCCGGAAAAATACGAGTCGCTGTAATAGTATGTTGCGTTTCTGTTTACCGTGTAGCCTTCTCCCAGCTTCTCAAGCGCATAATTAAAAGTACCTTTAATAACGTCCTCTTCCGATTTCGCTTCGGTATTCGTGCCGAGCGCAAGAGGCACGACCGCCGTATTTCCAAATATCATAAGCGCACAGAGCGATGCGCACAAAAACCTCTTCATTACAATTTCCTTTCTGCATAAACAATCGCGTTGTACTAAACTGAAAATCACTTAATTTCGCTAACAAGATCAGAATATTGCTTTCGCTTTTTCTCTCTTCTCGGAGCATTATCACTTGAATATCCTAAGCATATAACCAAATGCACCTTTGAGTCTATGCCGCATATTTTACGGATTTTTTCATCATCGAGCCACCCAAGAATACAGCTCTCAACCCCAAGCTCCGTCGCCATAGCCGTGATATACGCGGCACAAATTCCGATATCTATCGAGCGGTAATCGATTCCCTTAACCTTTGAGCCGAGAGCCGCACTCTTTACGTAAGGCTCTTCGGATATAACAATCATAACGGGTGCGTCGGTTGTAAACTTGTTCATGCCCATTCCTTGAGTAGCCTTGGCAACCGCCCTTGCGGCCTCGCCTGTACAAACGGTGAAGTGATACGGCTGACCGTTGCACGCCGAGGGAGAAAGTCTTGCGCACTCCATGATTTGTTTTATCTTTTCCGCTTCTACCTCTCGCGAGTTATCGTAGCTTCTGCACGATTCTCTGCGTTGTACAAGCTCCAAAAAATGCATATTTTGTAAACCTCGCTTTCCATTTTGGCGTAATTTCGTTCTTTTTATTATATTATACCATATTTTTCAAGCCTTGTAAACAGCTATCATCAAAAATAAAAAATGATTTTCTCAAGGGTAAAGCATTAGACCTGCCTGCTTCCCGCTTTGTACAAAAGCCACAGAACGCACAAAAGATTTTGTAAATGTTGCCTATTGCATTTTTTGCTTTCGTGCTATATAATTATTATATTATAATGTATTATTTCATGCGGAAGGATTTGCAGCTCATGAAAAAAAGAGCATATGTGCAGCTTTTGCTGCTACTCTTTATCGTCATATTATCATTCACCGCTTGCGAGGTAACCATAGCCCCCGACTCTCCTATCGGAAACATAATGGGAGTAACGGGTGAAAGCAATAGTACAGAGCCCGAAGGTACACCTCCGACGGAAGAGTCCGAGTCTCCAGAAGAGCCTGCGGGTGACTACAATAACGACGAGATAACCTTCGACAAGGGAGAAAGAGTAAAAATAGTATTTTCGGAAGATGGCGCGAGCTTTTATAACGATCTTATGTCTCCGATATTCCGCTCAACCGGCGTGGTGCCGCGACCCCGTCCCGACACTACCGAACAGGAAAAGAACGAGATAACTATCGGAAAATGCAACAGAAGCATATCGCAAAAGGCATACGCAAAGCTTGAAACCGTTGACAGAACCAGTAAGTACGTTGCCAGATTCGCAATATATGCTTATGACAATTCGGTAGGAATTGCGTTTGACACACTTGACGGATATACTGACGTTATCGGAAAATACGCTATCAATTATTTTATCGAAAACCACGTAAATGATGACGAAGCTATAGATATCAGCAACGGATACTATTACGTCGGAACATTTGATATTGCAAAATATCAAGAAGAAAAAGACCGCGAATACGAAGCGCTGATGTGGGCTAACTTCGAGAACGTCGCCGGTGCGGAAGCTGCCGCGGCTCTTCGCGAAATGTACGAAACTATGTATCTTGGAGATCACCGCGGTGACGTTGCGGACTGGCTTGCGGGACTCTTTGATGCAGAGTATGGCGGATTTTACTATTCAGAGTCGGCAAGAGATAACGAGCAAGTTGAATACGACAATAATTTCTACGACCTGCTCCCCGATATCGAATCCACCGCGCAAGCGCTCGGAATAATCGGCTCCTCTGGCATGATAAGCGAATTCGAAAACGTCAATGCCGCCCTGCCGGAATGGATGCGTAACGCTATTGTCAAGTTCATAAAAGAACGTCAGGACCCCAACGGATATTTCTATCACCCACAGTGGACAAAGGCAATGGTTGACGATCAGTATTCCCGCCGCGGAAGGGACCTCGGAAGCGCTATCGGTATTCTCGACATGTTTGGCGCGCGCCCCACGTACGATACGAGCCTCGGTGACAAGGGTGACGGCAAGAGATGGGACGGAACACCCGTCTCGGCTGCAAGACTCACTATGCCCTTCGGCGCGTCAAAGGTCGCTGCCGTATCATGCGTTGTAGCCGTAGCCTCGGATACGCTCGTGCCCTCTAATCTCGTAGACGACGTAGCTTTCAGAGACTATCTTGCGGGCTTTGAAGACCCTAACGGAGAGCATTATATTTACAAGGATTCCTACTGGATAGGAAACCAGCTTGCATCTCAGGCAGCACAGATTAAGCAGAGAGATAAGGATCTTCAAAAAAAAGGAGTTGACTACTCGCTTATCGATATTCTCGGTGACTGGCTTGACGATAAGTGCCTTGAAAAAACTGGAGCCTGGCACCTTGCCGCATGCGAAGAAGATGCTACAACAACGGCAAAATTCACCTCGCTTAACGGCTTCATGAAGATTTCATCTGCATATAACTCCATAGGCAGAGCGCTTCCCTACCCCGTGGCAGCATCACTGGCAGCAGCAGAAACAATCGACCTCCAATACGAAGGTGAAAAACCCACAGTTTGCTGGGTATATAACTCCTGGTTCTCCATCTGCAATATTATCGGCAACGTAAGAGAGTATATGGAAGACAAGGATGCGGCGGCAGCGATTATCAAGGACATCAGAGAACAGCTCCACGAAAAAGCCCCCACGCTTATCAGGGCCACCATGAACAAGCAGAACGCCTTTATCTGCGAGGACGGCTCGTTCTCGTATACCGTAGCGTCATCGTCTGCCACCAGCCAGAGCATGCCCGTGGCTATCCCGAAAACAAAAGAGGGTGACGTCAATGCGACAGTCATCTGCACTACGGGAACGCTTGGAAATATGTTAAACGCTTTAGGCTATCCGAAGGTTCCTTTCCTCTTCCGAACAGATTTCAACAGATTTATTGACACGATTGAAGAAAACAGAACAAGCACGGACTCCTTAGATAATTAATTTAATATCTCAGCCGCCCTCGGAAACGTGGGCGGCTTTTTTGGATATTTTTCACTAAAAACGGTTAATAATTCCTACACTCCCGTCAATTGACAGGGGCACATTTTTAATGGTATAATAAAGAAAAAGGGGATTTTTTATGCCAAGCGGTAACTCTTACAAAATCAGAACCAAAAACAGAAATCTCTTCCTCAGAGTGTCAACCGGACACTTTGCAACGAACCACAGCCATATCAACTATTACATTGACGTAACCACTCAAAAGACCAGACTTTCCGAGGCTCAGGCTGTTGCCGACGCTTTAGTAAGCTATTATAATCAAAGCACGATAGTTGATACTATTCTCTGCCTTGACGGAACAGAGGTCATAGGAGCTTGCCTTGCAACAAACCTTACGCGCGGTGACTTTATGAATCTAAACGCGCATCAGACGATATACGTAATCACACCCGAGCACACGTCGGGAAGCCAGATAATATTCCGCGATAATATTCTTCCGTCAATCACCGGCAAGAACGTCCTTATACTCGCGGCATCTGTAACCACGGGATTTACGGCAAGGGCTGCCATCGAGGCAATTAATTATTACGGCGGTATGGTCGCCGGAATTTCTTCAATATTTGCCACGGTTGACGAATGTATGGGCTTCAAGGTAAACTCGGTATTTGATACCAAGGATCTCGGCGATTATCAGACGTATTCGTCACACGAGTGCCCTATGTGCCGCGCAGGCAATAAGATAGACGCGCTTGTAAACAGCTTTGGATATTCTAAATTGTAAACTTTGTTTTATAAAAAACGGTAGAGTTTTTGCTCTACCGTTTTTTTATTTAGTTAAATTCATCTGCATCAGCAGGAGCGGTCACCTCGGCGTTGCCGTAAGATATATCCGCACTTACATTCGCGCTTCCGCTCAAGTACGAAACAGAACGGTCGGTAAACGTATATCCGTAACTTGTCGAGATAAGCTTTCCGTCATCGTCATAAGCGGCGCTTGCCTGCTCGTTTGAAAATACGGGATACAGGGACCATATCCAGCGCAGGTTCTTATTTTCCTCGGCGAAGAGCGTCTTTGCGTTCTCGACGATTTGCGCCTCATATTTTTCATCCGTGAGTGAAACGGTTACAGTGTGAGCGCCGTCAGCACTCTTTATCTCGCATTTTTCGAAGATGCCGTCCACGTCGAGTATCATATCAGCAGTAATCGAAAGGGTGTCAAGATAGCTGTCCAGCTCCGAACGACTTATGATTTGCTTTTCGGCATCGTGTTTCAGGTAAACCGTATCACCTATGCAGGTAATTTCTATAAAGGAGTCTGTGGGAGTTTCCTTATCGCCCGCCTTATAGGTGGTTGTTGTTATCTTTCTGTAATAGAAATTATCTCCGTCAACGCGGCTGGTTATCTCCTCACACATCTCAACGTCGATGGTAGACTGACCCACGGCACTGTATGCCTGGGAAACTCTTAATATGTTTACCGTGTGATTTTTATCAGAGTTTATCGCCTGTGATGCCGACTCGTAAAGCTCGGCGGGAGTTTTTCCGTTTATTTTTGTATCAAAGCCACCGTTTATGCCAATGACGATAGCAGCTATTATAATACCCACGAATACAATTGCCAAAAACGAAAGGCATATAGCTACGTGTGTTTTTCTTTTTTTCTCAGATGCCGCAGCACCCGAGATTCTCGTATCATTATTGCTCATAAAAAACCTTCTTTTTAGTATTAAACGCCAGAATATGCGGAGAATCCACCGTCTATGGGAAGAACCACGCCCGTGATAAATCCTGCTGCCTTATTGTCTATAAGGAACAGAAGTCCTCCCTCAAGCTCCTCGCTCTCGCCGAAGCGTCCCATAGGTGTTGCGGCAAGAATTTTACCTGTACGGGCTGTGGGAGTGCCGTCGGGATTAAAGAGAAGAGCCGCGTTCTGCTTTGTAGAGAAAAAGCCGGGAGCTATTGCATTTACACGGATTCCTACCTTAGAGAAGTGAACCGCAAGCCACTGAGTAAAGTTGGATATAGCAGCCTTCGCGCCCGAATATGCGGGAATTTTAGTAAGAGGGGTATAAGCGTTCATCGAAGAGATGTTAAGAATATTACAGCCCTCTCTGCCTACCATCTGACGCGCAAACGCCTGGGTAGGAAGAAGCGTACCGAGGAAGTTGAGGTTAAAGACAAAACCAACTCCCGCCGCATCAAGATCAAAGAACGACTTTGTATCAGCGTCAATGTCACCAAGCTCGAAATACTCCTTATCAGTCGTAGCCTTGGGGTTGTTTCCGCCGGCACCGTTGATAAGAATATCGCACTTGCCAAGCTCAGCTTCAACAGCATCTGCCACCTTGTAGCAGGTATCCTTTTCCAGCACGTTGCAGGCATAAGCCTTCGCAACTCCGCCCTCTGCCACTATCTCGTCGGCATAAGCCTTTGCCGCATCAAAGTTGAGGTCAAGGAGCGCAACCTTTGCGCCCGCTCTGGCAAGCACCTTTGCAAAATAGGAGCAAAGCACGCCTCCAGCGCCCGTAACAACGGCAACCTTGCCGGTGAGGTCTGTATTTAATACGTTTTTATTCATTTTGATTATTTCCTTTCGTTTTATCTTGCTTCTATCACAAAAATCGGCGATAAGAACAAAATCTATCAGTTATCGAGCTTATCGAGCATATCCCATACACCGAGCATATACATAATGCCAAGCGCTCTGTCGTACAGTCCGTAGCCGGGGCGCACCTTGCCGGGACCCTCGTCCCAAAGATGTCTGCCGTGGTCAGGACGGATATAACCGTCAAAGCCGCAGTCGTGATATGCCTTGAGAATTTCAAGAATACCGGTATCTCCGTCACAATCTCTGTGGCTCGCCTCGGAGAAATCGCCGTTTTCAAAATGCTTTACGTTTCTAATATGAGCAAAGGCAATTCTTGAGCAGTGCTTTCTCACAATATCGGCAACGTTGTTATCGGGATTTGCATTAAGGCTTCCCGAGCAAAGAGTAAGACAGTTATAGGGGTCGTCCACCATCTTCAAGAATCTGTCAATGCTCGGCTCATCTACGAGCAGACGGGGCAGACCGAAGATATCCCAGGGCGGATCGTCCATGTGGATAGCCATCTTGATGTCGCACTCGCGGCAGGTAGGCATAATTGCCTCAAGGAAATACTTAAGGTTTGCCCAGAGCTTCTCGTGGTCAACACGCGCGTAAGCCTTGAACAGTTCGTCAAGCTTCGCCATTCTTTCCGGCTCCCAACCGGGGAATGACATATTGTACTTCTCGGTGAAATCAAGGATATACTTCGCCATAGCATTATAATCGTCCTGAATCATATTCTTCTCATAGAAGAGCGCAGTTGAGCCGTCGCCAACCTCGTGGAAGAGATTGCTTCTCGTCCAGTCGAATATGGGCATGAAGTTATAGCAAATAACCTTAACTCCGAATTTCGAAAGATTTCTTATTGTTTGCTTGTAA
>JAZOAA010000193.1:0-10286 GCA_045595265.1 Eubacteriales bacterium | reverse complement strand
GGGATATAATTTCAGATTTGGCAAAGGCGCTGCCGCAGATGCAAACGATTTGTGCCTGTTGATGCAGAGTATTGGCAAATCCGCAATAACGGTAAGCGAGCTTTCACGAGACGGCGAGGCGGTGTCGGCAAGCCGAATACGAAGCTTACTTTCAAAAAACAAAATCGACGAAGCCGAAAGTCTGCTTGGCGCTCCGTATTTTATTGTTGGAACTGTAACTTCAGGTAACGCAAAAGGACGGAACTTGGGATTCCCTACTATAAACACGAATATAGACGTTTCAAAAGCAGCGCCGCAGGGTGTGTTTCGCTCTGCTGTGCCGATTGGCGATAAAATTTTTCACGCAGTAACAAACATTGGAACCTGCCCTACCTTTGATGAACGAGGCGTTCATGCGGAAACGCATATTATAGATTATTCAGGCGACCTTTACGGCAAGAGATGCGAGGTGTATCTACTCGGGTATTTAAGGCGCGAGATAAAATTTGATTCACCCGATGCTCTGATAAAGCAAATTCAAAAAGACAAATTAAGAGCGATAAGTGAAAACGGAGATTTGACATGGCAAAGACTTGGACTAAAATAACTGTTGTCGGTAAAACAGCCGACCTTGACGAGATATGCTCTGTTATGAGCATGCTCGATAACGGACTCATGATAGAGGATTTCAGCGATTTTTCGCTAAACGGAATGTACGGTGAGCTGGTAGACGACTCGATACTTAATGCTGACAAAGAAACTGTCAAGGTTTCTCTCTTTGTTCCCGAGGAAAGAAACTTTCTTGAATACAAAACATTTCTTGAAGCAAGACTCCCTGCACTAAATATAGATGCAAAAATTGAAATAGAGGGTGTAAACGAGGATGACTGGGCAGAAAGCTGGAAGCAGTATTACAAGCCTGTCGAGCTTGGTAAAATAACGGTTGTTCCCGCGTGGGAGGAGTATACCGAAAGAGATGGCGAGATAATCGTCAGAATGGATCCCGGAATGGCTTTCGGAACAGGAACTCACGAAACCACCCGACTTGTTATAAGGCTTATGCAGGATATAATCAAAGGAGGAGAGCGTGTTTTAGACGTTGGTACAGGCTCGGGCATCCTCTCCATCTGCGCTTCAAAGCTCGGCGCGGGTAGCTGTAACGCCTACGACATAGACCCCGTTGCAGTCAAGGTCGCAAGAGATAACGTACAGTCGGACGGTTGCACGAATATTAAAGTAGACGTTTCAGACCTGCTTAAAAGCGTTAGCCTCGCAGAAGGAAAATACGATTTTTGCGTAGCTAATATCGTTGCCGACATTATTATAAGAATGCTTCCCGATATTAATAAGTATCTCAAGACCGCCTCACCCCTTATTCTCTCCGGCATCATCATGGACCGCGCAGACGAGGTAAGAGAGGCTATCAAAAAAGAGGGCTTCACTATCGAAAAAGAGCTGGTGGAAAACGACTGGCTGGGTATTCTCGTAAGAGTATAAGCACATTTTTGTAAACAACATTTTGCATTTTGGAGTAATTTATGCATAGATTTTTTACAAATCCCGAAAATATTGAATCTGAAATCATAACAATAACAGGCCAAGATGCATACCATATTGCACGCTCGCTTCGCATGGCTGTGGGTGACGGTCTTACCGTTTCGGACAACACAGGTAATACATATGAGTGCGTTCTTGAAAAAATCAGAGATGACGAGTGCATATGCAGGATAGTGAAAAAATCCGTATCCGAATCAGAGCCGACTGTTAAGGTTACGTTATATATGGCGTACCCGAAGGGCGACAAACTTGAGGTAGTGATACAAAAGGCGGTGGAGCTTGGTGCATCGCGCATTGTTCCCTTCGAGTCATCAAGATGCATAAAGAGGCCCAAGGCTGACAAGCTTGATAAGCAAATGCCGAGACTCGCAAGAATTGCACAAGAAGCAGCAAAGCAGTGTGGGCGCGACAGGCTGCCAGTGGTTGAAGCACCGCTAAGCTTTTCGGATATGCTAAAGGACGCTGTACAAAACGACCTTATACTCTTCTGCTACGAGGACGAAGATAAAAAGACCATAAAGGACGTGCTTGAGTCTACTCTGCCAAGCTCTATCGCTGTTATCGTGGGCTGCGAGGGCGGATTTTCGCCCGAAGAGGCGAAGCTTGCAAGAGAAGCTGGCTGCATATCAGTTTCTCTCGGAAAGAGAATACTCCGCTGCGAGACCGCTCCTGCGTACGTACTGTCGGCTATATCTTACCGCTACGAGCTTTAATATAATATAAATGAAGATTTTTCACTCTCCGTGTACCCGTTATACAATTTGCATAATGTGAAAATCACTAATTTCACTCTCGAAATTGTTATCAAATTGCCTATTTTACCACTTTTTTAACCTCTCAAAGTAATTTTTTACAAAGAAATCGGTATTTTTTTGTGAATTTTTTCAGTTTTTTTCAAAAAGCTATTGAAAAATGTCCAAATATGAGTTAAAATATAGTACAGTATTTACAAAATCCCCGCTCCGCGAATTCCTTTTTCGTTCCAGCGGGAGATTTCGTTTTTAGACAGCAGTTTAAGGAAGGATTTTTTCTATTATGTCAAACAGAATGTTCCAAACCGTTATCCATCAGATGAAGGATATAGTCGGTCGCACCGTGGGTGTTATTGACGAAAACGGAATAGTCATCGCTTGCAGCGAGCTTGCGAAAATCGGAGAGTCAAAGCAGCGCATCCGCGAGGAGCTTGCTTTTTCTGCAGAGACCGTCGTATACGAGGACTATACTTATCACTTTATAAACACCTCCGGCAAGAGCGAGTACATAACCTTCGTTGAGGGCGGAGATTCACACGCTGCGAAGATGGCGGAGCTTCTCGCTATATTCCTCGCCAATATCAAGAGCCTCTATGACGAGAAATACGACAAGGGCTCGTTTATCAAGAGTATCATTCTTGATAACATTCTCCCGAGTGATATTTATATCAAGTCTAACGAGCTTCATTTTTCTAACGACGAGAACCGCGCTGTAATAGTTATTAAGTTCCAGCCCGCGCAGGACGAAAAGCCCTACGAAATAATCGAAAACGTCGTTGGTGAAAGCGAGGCAGACTATATCATCAATATCAGCGAGCAGGACGTTGTTATCGTTCACGAGATCGACCGCACCTGCGAAATTGACGAGATCGAAAAGTACGCAAAGGATATTATAACAAAAATTTCCTCTCAGTACGATTCCAAGGTGCTTATAGGTATTTCATCCATAGTTGAAAATCTTAAGGATCTTGCAAGAGCATACAAAGAGGCAAGAATCGCTCTCGAGGTAGGAAAGGTATTTGATATAGAAAAGCCTATTATGTCGTACGAAAACCTCGGTATAGGCCGGCTTATCTATCAGCTTCCCACCACCCTGTGCGACATCTTCTTGCAGGAAGTATTCAAGAAGGGCTCGCTTGAATCTCTTGACAGAGAAACGCTTATGACCGTTCAGAGCTTCTTTGAAAACAATCTTAACGTTTCCGAAACGTCAAGAAAGCTCTTCGTTCACAGAAACACTCTAGTTTACAGACTTGAAAAAATCAGAAAGCTCACAGCACTTGACCTTCGTGAGTTCGACCATGCGGTAACCTTCAAGGTTGCGCTTATGGTTAAGAAATATCTTTCCAATAAACCTATTAAATTTTAATCCGGCGAAAAGCGCGAATTTTCACCGGTACAGCACGATATAATAATTATACGAGGTTGTCGGCTTGCGATATAAGATTCGGCAGCCTCGAAGTATGTATGTAGCTGCAAGGGAATCGAACTAAAAACAAGTAGGTATAACGTGAAAACTCCGAATTTAGACAAGAAGTTGAATGAATATCTAAACGGTTGTATAGCCTTCACGGAACAGAATGGAGATTTATATGAAGAGTAAATTGAAAACTTACCTGCCTCGCTTGTCAATTGCCCTGTTAATCATTATCATATCGGCTTCAACTCTGTTTTCATGCACAGGCACGCGCGTTTATACTAAAGAAGAAATAAATCAAAACATATCCGCAATTGACAGTGAAGATACGCGGTATAATTACGTATATCTTTATCTTCAAAGCGTGGGTATGCCGGTCTTTGATACAACGAAATTCTATTGGGCAGAGGCCGTTTTTGGAAAATGGTTCAATCTTGAGGGCGGCTTGCCTCAAACTGCTGAACACGCGCGTATGACGGCTGAGGCATTTATGTCAGACTATTACGACGTAATAGACCGCACTGACAAGGCCGCCGTTACAGACGCTCTTATAACCTGCTACACAGAGGCTGTGGCTGACCCCTACTCTATTTACCGTATCCCGGAGGATTCTGACGATTATAACACTGATATGAGCGGAAAATTCGGTGGAATCGGCGTTGTTATAGAATACGACCACACCGCTGAAACGCTCACGGTAAGCTCTATATACATCGACTCGCCGGCAGACAAGGCGGGCTTTATGGTAGGAGATATTATCTGGGCGGTTGACGGAAAGCTCGTCAGCGATATCGGATATCTCAATGCGGTATATCACGTAAGAGGCGACGTCGGAACAAACGTTACGGTTACTGTAAAGCGCCAAGACGAGCTTATCGACCTTGTTGCGACTCGAGAAGAAGTTGAAGAAAAGACCGTAGATTACACTCTCGGTGACGGCATAGGATATATACAGGTAACGTCGTTTAAGGAAAACACCGACGAGCAGTTTATAGATGCTATAAATTATATGGAAGAAAACGGCGCGCGCGGCGTTATCTTTGATATGAGAGGTAATCCCGGCGGATATCTCGATACCGTATGCAATATGCTCTCATACCTCTTACCTACGGGTAAAAAGCTTGTTTCCTATTCCTACAAGGACAGACCCACAGAATATTACACCTCGCAGGACGATCCTCACCCGACGCTTAAAAATGAAGAGGGCGAAACGGTAAAGATCGACCACGTTATAAATATTCCATTCGTCGTTATATGTGACGAATACACCGCTTCCGCAGGCGAGATATTTACCTCGGTTATACGCGACTATAAAAAAGAAGGACTTCTATCCGCCGCAATAGTGGGCAAAACCACCTACGGCAAAGGAATTATGCAATCGGGATTTGTTTACAGAGACGGATCGACGATCACATTGACAGTCGCTTATTACAATCCTCCCTCGGAAATAAACTATCACTTGATAGGAGTCTCGCCCGACATCTCTGTCGAAAACGAGATTGGAACAGACGAGGACGGCAAGCAGTATCTCATTGATAATCAGCTTTCATCTGCCTACGAACAGCTTGAAAGTCTAATTAATGCAAACTAAAATTGTCAAACATGCACCAAAATATATAAATCTAGGAGAAAATCAAAAATGGCAGAAATCAAAACCTACACCCCCGCAGGCTTCAAAGCACTTCAGGATGAGCTTGACTATCTCGTAAACGTAAGAGTTGAGGAGAACAAAAAGGAGATATCCACAGCGAGAGCATTCGGTGACCTCTCGGAGAACTCTGAGTACGATGAGGCAAAGCAGGAGCAGGGCAAAATACACGCGAGAATAGACGAGCTTCGTGAAATGATTGCAAACGCTAAGGTTATAGACGAGTCGCAGATAGACGAGTCAAAGGTAAGCGTTGGCTCTATCGTTGTTCTTTATAACGTGGAGAGAGGCCGCGAGTTCACATATCACATCGTCGGCTCTTACGAGACAGACCCCAAAAACGGAAAGATATCCGACTCATCTCCCGTAGGACTTGCACTTATAGGTGCGGGAGTTGGCGACGAGGTCGTTGTTGCGGGTGTTAAAGAGCAACACCTTCAGATAAAGAGTGTAACAAGAGCTAAGGAATAAATTTTCTTTATAAATCCCTTTTGGAAAGGACTTTGAAAATGGCAAATCAAGAAAATAACTGTCAGGTAAATCAGCCCCAGAACAGCACAAGCGAGCTTGCGGTACGCCGCGAAAAGCTTCAGGCGCTCTATGATTCGGGCAAAAACCCCTTTGAGATAACCAAGTACGACGTAACCACCGAGAGTCAGGCGGCTATCAAGCTCTTTGAGGAGCGCGAGGCTACTCTTGCCGAGGGTGAGGAAATAAAGGTTCGCCTTGGCGGCAGACTTGTCAGCAAGCGCGTTATGGGTAAAGCGGCATTCGCTCACCTTCTCGACGGAGAGGGTAAGATTCAGCTCTACGTTGCAAGAGACAGCGTTGGCGAGGATGTGTACGCAGGCTTTAAGAAGTGGGACGTTGGCGATATTATCGGCGTTGAGGGCTCTCTATTCCGCACCAGAACAGGCGAGATATCCGTTCATGCAACGAGCATTACCCTTCTTGCAAAATCTCTCCTTCCCCTTCCCGAGAAATTCCACGGACTTACTAACCTTGAGCAAAGATACAGACAAAGATACGTTGACCTCATCGTCAACCCCGAGGTTAAGGACACCTTCGTTAAGCGTTCGAAGATACTTAAGCTCATCAGAGAATATCTTGACTCCAAGGGATTCCTTGAGGTTGACACCCCCATTCTCCTTCCTATTGAGATAGGAGCATCCGCGCGTCCCTTCGTTACTCACCACAACACCCTTGATATTCCCATGTACCTTCGTATAGAGACCGAGCTTTACTTAAAGCGACTTATCGTCGGCGGTATGAACAAGGTTTATGAGGTTGGACGTATTTTCAGAAACGAGGGTATGGACCAAAAGCACAATCCCGAGTTTACTTCTATTGAGCTTTACCAGGCTTATACCGACTATTACGGTATGATGGACCTTGTTGAAGAGCTTTACAAGCTTCTTGCAAAAGAGGTTTGCGGAGATACAAAGATTACCTATCAGGGAATCGAAATCGACCTCGGAAAGTGGGAAAGACTAACCATGGTAGAGGCTGTTAAGAAGTACGCCGGCGTAGATTACTATGACTGGAAGAGCGATGAGGAAGCTCGCGCTGCTGCAAAGGAAAAGCACGTTGAGGTTCCTGCAGATGCAACGAAGGGTACGGTTCTGGTTGAGTTCTTCGATGCATACGTTGAGGATAAGCTCATTCAACCCACGTTCATTTACGATTATCCCGTTGAAAACTCTCCTCTTGCAAAGCGCAAGCCCACAGAGCCTGCATTTACCGAGAGATTTGAGTACTTCATCAACTGCACCGAGTACGGTAATGCCTTCTCCGAGCTTAACGACCCTCTCGACCAGAGAGCAAGATTTGAAAATCAGGTTGCAAAGAAGCGCGCCGAAGATCCTAACACCACCGCCGAGGTAGACTACGACTACATCACAGCACTTGAATACGGTATGCCTCCCACAGGCGGTCTGGGCTTCGGTATTGACAGACTTGTAATGCTTCTTACGGATAGCGCATCTATAAGAGATGTTTTGCTTTTCCCAACGATGAAGCCGGAAGTATAAAATCTTCATTAATATTTATAAAAACTGCACTCCAATGGTGCAGTTTTTTCTTTTTAAGCTACGTTTGCTTTTTTAATGCGAAGAAAATTATACGCAGCCGTTTTAGCACTCTCGTGCGTAGAGTGCTAGTATTTACAAATTATTAATATTTTGTCATTTAACAATTCATATTTTAGGGGTATTATTATATTACAGTGATAGCATGAGTGTTATTTTTGATATTTTGAAAAAAGAAGGCTATATTAATATTGTAAACAAATACGAGCTTTAAGAAAGGAGCTTATACCATATGGATGCAAGTAAAATTACAAAAAAATGCGCAGAGGCACTTAACAGCACGCAAAGTATTGCCGTAGAATATGGGAACCAACGGATAGAGCCTATCCACCTGCTTTGTGCCCTTGTGAGTGACGGCGAGGGATTAATTCCGAGTCTTATTACAAAGGCGGGAGCAGACGTCGCAGGGATACGCTCGCTTTGCGAAGATGCGATAAATGCCTTGCCAAAGGTTTCCGGCTCGGGCAGTGACAGAATTTATGCGACAAGCGAGCTTGAGATGATTCTTTCATCTGCTGAGGGCGAGGCGAAGAGAATGAAGGACGAATACGTTGCTCCCGAGCATTTGATGCTCGCCCTCTTTGCTAAGGGTGACATGAAAATAAAGGATATTTTCAGAAAATCTTCTCTTACACGCGATGAATTTTTACGCGCACTAAAGGACGTCAGAGGTAACAGAACCGTTACGAGCGATACTCCCGAGGATACCTACGACGTGCTTAACAAGTACGGTCACGACCTCGTAGCAAGAGCGAAGGAGCAAAAGCTCGACCCCGTTATAGGACGTGACGACGAGATAAGAAACGTAATAAGAATACTCTCGCGAAAAACAAAAAACAACCCCTGCCTTATCGGAGAGCCGGGAGTCGGTAAAACCGCTATCGCAGAGGGGCTCGCTATCAGAATAGCTAAAGGCGACGTGCCGGATAATCTTAAGGATAGGATAATCTTTTCTCTTGATATGGGCGCTCTTATCGCAGGAGCTAAATTCAGAGGTGAGTTTGAGGAAAGACTGAAGGCTGTGCTTGAAGAGGTTAAATCGTCAGATGGCAGAATAATTCTTTTTATCGACGAGCTGCACACAATTGTCGGCGCAGGAAAAACAGACGGCGCTATGGATGCTGGAAATCTATTAAAGCCGATGCTTGCCCGAGGCGAGCTTCACTGCATAGGAGCTACAACCTTAAACGAATACCGCAAATATATCGAAAAGGATGCGGCTTTAGAGCGAAGATTTCAGCCCGTTACCGTACCCGAGCCGACGGTGGAGGATTCTATCTCCATACTTCGAGGACTTAAAGAACGGTATGAAGTATTCCACGGCGTAAAAATACATGATGCCGCCTTGATTTCAGCGGCAACGCTATCCGATAGATACATTTCGGACAGATTTCTTCCCGACAAGGCTATCGACCTTGTGGACGAGGCGTGCGCTCTTATAAAGACAGAGATGAACTCCATGCCGCAGGAGATGGACGAGGTCTCGCGCCGCATAATGCAGCACGAAATAGAAGAGGCGGCTTTGAAAAAAGAAAAGGATAAGCTATCGGCAGAGCATCTTAAAGAAATTCAGCACGAGCTTGCTGATATGAGAGCTTCCTTTAATGAAATGAAGGCAAGATGGGAGCTTGAAAAATCATCTATCGAAAAGCTTCAGAAGCTGCGCTCGGATATTGAAGAAACTAATGCCGAGATAGAAAACGCACAAAACAGTTACGACCTTGCAAAAGCCGCCGAGTTGAAATTTGGCAAGCTGCCGGGGCTTAAAGCAGAGCTTATGGAAGCAGAGCGCATAGCCGGAGAAAAAGGCGCGGGACTTCTGCGCGATACTGTCACCGAGGAGGAGATATGCCGTATCGTAGCAAGGTGGACGGGTATCCCTGTTTCTAAAATTATAGAGAGCGAGCGCGAAAAGCTCCTGGGTCTTGAAAAGCTTTTACACAAGAGAGTGATCGGGCAGGACGAGGCTGTAACGAAGGTAAGCGAGGCAATACTGCGCTCAAGAGCAGGAATAAAAGACCCTCGTCGCCCTATCGGTTCATTCCTCTTCCTCGGCCCTACCGGTGTCGGTAAAACCGAGCTGGCAAAAGCTCTCTCAGAAGCGCTCTTTGATGATGAAAAGAGCATGATACGCATTGACATGAGCGAATATATGGAGAAATATTCAGTATCGCGCCTTATCGGAGCGCCTCCCGGATACGTTGGATACGACGAGGGCGGACAGCTCACCGAGGCGGTACGGAGAAGGCCTTATGCAGTTATTCTTTTTGACGAGATTGAAAAGGCGCACCCCGATGTATTTAACGTTCTTTTGCAGGTGCTTGACGACGGCAGAATTACCGACGGTCAGGGGCGCACGGTCGATTTTAAGAACACAGTCATCATTCTGACGTCAAATCTTGGCTCAAATCTTATTCTGGACGGCATAACCGACAATGGAGATATAAGCGAAGATGCAAAAGACGCGGTTTCAGAGCTTCTGAAGCGCTCGTTCCGCCCGGAATTCTTAAACAGACTCGACGAAATAGTATTCTACCGTCCTCTGACGAAGGAAAATATCAGAAATATCGTCGACCTGCTTATAGATGACCTTAACCGCAGGCTTAAAACAAAGCAGCTTTCCGTGTTGCTTACTGACAGGGCAAAGGATTTTATCATCAGCTCCGCGTACGACTCGAGCTACGGCGCAAGGCCTCTTAAAAGGTTTATCAGCTCAAGGGTTGAAACACTTCTAGCAAGAAAAATAATAGGAGAAGATATAGACCCCGATACTGTTATCACCGTCGACTTTGACGGCAATACGCTAAATGCAAATTAACATTTACATTTATATATTTCCGAGCCGC
>JAZOAA010000192.1:0-5128 GCA_045595265.1 Eubacteriales bacterium | reverse complement strand
ACAATCCAAGCCCACAACTCCTTGGCTCACAGAACGACATGGCTACGATCCGACTTTCCGTGTCGGCATCTTCGGCAATTTTCTTTGTGAAATGGGGGTATTCGTGTTCTAAAGAGGGGTTGTAAAGATAATTGCCAACATCAAATCTAAAGCCGTTAGGGGCTTCGGTTTTGCATAGTTTATTTATATATTCGGGTTTTTTATTTCGTGCCATTTTATACTCCTTTGTGCATAGTGCATAAATTTAATTTTGATTAGTCAACTACCGAAATTGTGCGAAGTTCCGAAAATGTAAAAACCTCTTGAAATTCGGTGTTTTGTGGTATATAATAGATAGTGTCAAGGGGAGTGGGTGACGCTCCCCCGACCAAGAACAAAAGGCTTTAGTCGGTTACTTTCTTCTTGGTTTTGCCTTGTTTTTCAAGGCAGATATAAATTCGTGAAAGAAGTTCTTTCGCTTCTTTGCTTTGAGGGTGTTTTGCAAGGTACTCCTCAAGTGCAGAGATAAGCGTGGGAGCTTCTTTTGCATTTACAAATAACTGCATAACCGATAACTCCTTTCTCCGCTTCAGCGGTGTATTTACTCCTTTCTGCCCGATACCGATAGCACAGTAAGATTTCACCCCTCACGCCCCCCACGATAAAACGTTGCTCTCTATCGAGAGAGAGGTGCGCGAGCACCTCTGTGTCCGCAGAGGTGCATATCGAATACAAAATATCAAAAGTCGGCTTCAGCCGAGGCTATATGAAATTTTTATAAAGTTTTTTCCCGTGTGTTAAAAAAAGTTTGTAAAAAATTCATATACCCCACCTTTTTATGTTTTGTAGGCGGTATGCCAATTTACGTAACGTGCATAAACCAATAAACACAAAATCGCCGTGAGGCGAGAAGAAACAACGGCAATATGCCAAAAGAATCCCCCCCTTCTTTCCAAACGGCAGAGTAAAGAGAGTGGGAGGGAGTCAGGCCGTGAGGAAAAGGACAGGCGAGCAGCCGTTTTCCTCACGCCCTCCCACCCACTCCGTAATCAACAAAAAAAGAAAAGGCTTGCCTATACCGCAAAGCATAGACAAGCACGAAAACTGTGGCATATAGCCTTGAAAGGAGTATATCCAATGAAAGAACAGAAGACAAGAGCGTACAGAAGAATAAACGAAGCAGACAGACACAAAATAGAAGCTCTGTACAATGCAAAAGTGCCTGTATGGAAGATAGCCGAGGAATTAGGCTTCTCGAAGGTAACTATATATGCAGAATTAAAACGAGGAGCGTATCAGCACCGTAATACCGATTGGACTGAAACAACAAAATACAGTGCATATAAAGCACAACGCAACGCAGATTATAACGCAACCGCCAAAGGAGCACAACTAAAAATAGGTAACGATCATGCTTTTGCAAAATTCGTTGAAACAATGATACTTGCAGGCTATTCTCCCGAAGCTCTGTTAGGCTTCATCAAGGATAATAACTTGCAGTTCAAAACAAAGGTATGCCGTGTAACCCTGTATAGCTACATAGACAAAGGAGTGTTCCGCAACATAACAAACAAAAATCTTCTCCGAAAATCGAAGAAAAGAAAATACAAAAAGGTTAGACGTACAAAGAAGCTCCCCCATATAGACCACTCAATAGAAAAAAGACCGAAAGACATTCAAGATAGAACATCTTTCGGTCATTGGGAATTGGATAGCGTAATCGGTACACAAACAAAAGGTAAAACCATTCTTTCGCTTACAGAACGTAAAACAAGAATGCAACTGATTATTATTTCAAAAGATAAATCATCAGCAAGTACGGTAAACGCATTAAACCATATAGAACGTAAAATAGGTACACGTAATTTCCGTAAAATCTTCAAGTCATTTACTTGTGACAACGGCTGTGAATTTGCAAACACAGAGGGAATGGAGTATTCGCCCTCCGGCAAACAACGCACCACCGTTTATTACTGTCACCCCTACTGTTCTTCCGAGAGAGGAAGCAACGAAAACCAAAACGGATTTATCCGTAGATTTATCCCCAAAGGTACACCCATAAGCAAGTACACACCCCAAGAGATAAAACAGATACAAGACTTCATCAATCACTACCCAAGAGGCATATTTAACTACCAAAATTCCGCTACGCTCTTTGAAAACGAGCTTCAAAACCTCGGCATAGAAAAAAATTCAATATTTTTTTAAGTTAGCACTTGACATTTGCGAAAAATATTATGAAATATTTTAACTTAATTCATAAGAATTAATCAATTTATAAGTAGAATATAAAAATATTTTAGTTCTTGAACTGATAGCTGTAAAGCTTTTTATATTCTCCGTCAAGCGAGAGAAGCTCCTCGTGCGTTCCGCGCTCCGCGATACCGCTCTTATCTATCACGACTATCTCGTCAGCGCCCTTAACGGTGGAGAGCCTGTGCGCGACAACGATAACGGTTCTGCCTCTGGAAAGCTCCTCAAGAGAGGACTGTATCTGCATCTCGGTCGCGTTATCAAGCGCGCTCGTCGCCTCGTCGAGTATCAGAAGCTTCGGATTTTTCAAAAAGACTCGCGCTATCGCGATTCTCTGCCTTTGTCCGCCCGAGAGCTTAACGCCCCTCTCGCCTACGTGGGTGTCGTACCCCTTCTCAAGCGTCATAACGTAGTCGTGGATATTCGCGCTCTTTGCGGCGGCAATCACCTGCTCGTCCGTGGCGTCCGTTCCGTAGGCTATATTTTCTCTGACCGTTCCGTCAAAAAGAAATACGCTCTGCGACACTATGCCTATATTTTTACGAAGGGAATGAAGGGTTATATCCCTGATATCGTTTCCGTCAAGGGTTATCCTGCCCTCGTTTACGTTATAAAACCTCGGAACAAGGTGGCAGAGCGTGCTTTTTCCTCCTCCGGAAGGTCCGACGAGCGCAAGCGTGTTTCCCGCCTTGATATCAAGGTCAAGCTTGGATATAACGAGCTTCTTCGAGCCTTCGGTCGTGTAACCGAAGGACACGCCCTCAAAGCGAAGGTCACCCTTTATATCCTTGATTTCTATCGTTCCCTCGTCAACCTCCTCGTCCTCTGCCATTATCTCGCAAAATCTCGAAAATCCGCTCATACCCTCTTGGAGCTGCTGGAAGAGCGCGCAAAAACGCTGAATGGGATTCAAGAACATGGAAACGTAGAGGATAAACGCGGTAAAATCAGCCGCCGTTATCTCACCGTTATAGAGGAACGCTCCGCCTATTAATATTATAATAAGGTAAAGGAGGTCCTGCAAAAAATTCATCACGGCGTCAAACGTGCCCAGCGAGCGCATAGCCTCGCTTCTGTATTTTCTGAACAGGGCGTTCGTTTCTCCGAATTTGCAAAGCTCGTATTTTTCCGCAGCGTACGCCTTTGTTTCTCTTACGCCCGCAACAGAGTTTTCAAGAATTGCGTTTATCTCAGCCATCTGAGTACGCGAGTTGTTCATAGCCTTGCGCATCTTCTTCCTCGAAAGAACGGTGAAGAAAACTATAAACGGCACTACCGAGAACATTATAAGCGTAAGCTGTAAATTAATGCTCGAAAGCACCGCAAACGAGCCTATAAACATAAGGACGGCAAGAAAAACGTTCTCGGGTCCGTGGTGAGCAAGCTCGGCAACATCCCAAAGGTCTGTGGTAATTCTCGAGAGAAGGTCGCCTGTCTTATGGTCATCAAAATACGAAAATGGCAGCTTCTCATATTTTTCAAAGAGGTCGCGCCTCATATCCGCCTGCATTCTGACACCGACAACGTGTCCCCAATAGCCGACGATGTACTGGCACACCGCCTTGATGACGTAGACTGCCGCGAGTATGAGCGCCGAGGCAAGAAGAGCCTCGGGCGTTCCCGTCCCCGTTTCAAAGCCGCCGACGATTCCGCTGGCAATACTGGGGTAAACGAGATTGCACAGCGCGACGATAAGCGCCGCCAGCATATCCAAAACAAATAGCGGCACGTGGGGCTTATAGTAGCTTATAAATTTCCTGAACATTGTTAAAAACCGTATTTATAAAGTGTTTTTTTCTTTTCCTCGGTGTCTGACGGGTCGGCAAGCTTTCTTGCAAGAAGCTCTTCCTTTACCGCATCGAAATCAAGCTCTCCGCTCTCCGTAAGAGCGCGCATAGCCGTCTTTATATCCGAGAGCGCATATCCCTTCGCCGCAAGGCGCGCGCATATTTTACGCGGGCCGGAAAGCTTCGTCTGCGCTTCTCTTGTGATAAGCCTCTCAAGTTGTCTTGCTTCGTTGATGTATCCAAGCTCAACCATCTCGCGCGTTACCTCATCCGCGACGTCTCGGCAAAATCCCGCTCTCTTAAGCTTCAGCGCAAGCTCGCGAGAATTGTTATCCGCAAGAGCGAGATAGCCGAGCGCCTTTTTTCTCGCTCGGTAAAGCTCGTCGCAATACTTGATTTCGTCAACGGCTCTTGATGAAATATCCTCGTTTTTAACGGGGCGGCCAAGCTTCACGTACAGAGCGTAATTGATGAAATACCGAACGGATACGCCCTCGTGCTCTATGCCGAGGGTGATGAGCTTTTTATCCTTGATGTCTTTTATGTAAATGATTCTTGGCATTTAAGATTAAAGTTCCTCGTCAAAATCCTTGATTTCAAAATCGTCGTCGTTCAGCTTTGCCTCGTCCTCGGGGTCCATATTCTGTACCTTCTCACGAACGAGAGCCTCAAGCTTATCCATAAACTCCTTATCCGATTCGATAAGCTTTCTCACGTTGTCCTTACCCTGTCCGAGTCTGTCGCCCTCGTAGTAGAACCACGCGCCGCTCTTCTCTATTATTTCAAGCTGGATTGCCATGTCGATGATTTCAGAGGATTTTGATATACCCGAGCCGTAGAGAATGTCAAACTCTGCAACCTTGAAGGGAGGAGCGACCTTATTTTTAACGACCTTGCATCTCGTGTGAGAGCCGTAGACCTCGGAGCCGTTCTTGAGCTGCTCGACCTTGCGGACGTCGATTCTGACCGATGCGTAGAATTTAGGCGCCTTACCGCCCGTGGTAACCTCGGGATTTCCGTACATCACGCCGACCTTCTCACGAAGCTGGTTTGTAAATATAACTATACAGTTCGACTTTGCGATAGCGCCCGAGAGCTTTCTCATCGCC
>JAZOAA010000191.1:0-4528 GCA_045595265.1 Eubacteriales bacterium | reverse complement strand
AAAGCTTGGCATTTCCACGCTTGCCGCACTCGGTGACAATTCCGATATCCACGAGGGCGCGAAGGGCGTAATATGCGGATCTGCCGCGTCTGCCTATGCTTTTATAAAACTCTCGGGCTGTAAATGGGTGCGGAAGGTCGGGCATGAGTGCTGATACGTCAGCAGGGGTAGAAAGAGTCATCGTGCTGACTATTTCGCGCGGGACTCTGTCGAGCTTCGTTGCTCCCTTGTGCTGTGTTTTGTCATAGCCGTCAAGGAGTCTGTACTCTTCTCCTGTAAGAAATACGAGTACGATAGAAAACGACGGATTTCCGAGGAAGCGAAAAAGCTTATATATTTCTACCAGCGAATCCGCAGGGGCGGAGTGCTTTGGAGAGAGGCGCGGCGTGCTTAGCTCGCCCGTGGATTTATCAAGCCAGATAAGATATTTCTTTGAAAACAGGGGGTGGACAACGGTGGTTTTTTTTACCTCTAAAAACCTTTCAAGCTTCGGTACAAGGCGCTCAAGCGAGCGGGTTTGTATCTCAAAAATACCGTTCTCGTTCATGACGTCGGCTACCAAGCCGAGATATGAAACCTCGTGCTTTGCGCTGTCCGGCTCTATGTAATATTTCAGCGTTTTGTGTACGGGGCCTTCACCGAGCGTGCCTATGCCAAGTAATTTTTTCTCCCCTGACAGAGCTTCTTCTCTTGCCAGTGAAAATTTCTCACAGTCTACTTTCATACTTCTCTTTTCTCTTCCTTTTTAGATCATATATGATTATACTTTTGTTTTTTGGGATTGTCAAGAGCGTTTTTTCACGGGTGGCGAATAAAGAACGTCTGCTCGGGTAAAAATATCCACAGCTTAGAAAAGGAAGGTTTTAGGTTTTGAAGAAAATTGTAGGCTTAATTTTAGCTTTCACGCTGGTGTTCTCAGCGGTGTGCATTTCCTCAGGCGCATTCTTTGGCAATGGCGGAGCTGTGGTTGCGGGAGAAGTAAAAATGGTCAAGACGGGGCTTGTCGGGCAAAAGATGAGCTTTTGCGATGCGGACTTTAAGTCTGCACTATGTGTCAGCGACTTTAACACTCTGAAAATAACGAAAATCCCAAGCTCGCTCGAGGGAACTCTGCTGATTTCGGGCAGACGAGTCGGTGAAGGACGGGAAATAAACCGCAGAAACATCGGCGGGCTGGTATTCGTTCCCGCATCAAGCTCGGTTACGGAGTGTTCGTTCAGCTTTACGCTTGACGGAGGACACGAGGTTGAATGTGTGCTTAAATTTATCGACAAGGTGAATTATGCACCGAAGGCGGAGAGTATAGGCACTGTAAAAACGCAAGAAAACATCACCGTTTTCGGACGAATGAGCGGTGCGGACCCCGAGGGAGATAATTTAGAATATATTGTAGTTTCTTACCCGAAATACGGATCGGTATCTATCCTTGATGACGGAAAATTTGCTTATACCCCCTCTGAAAATTACACAGGCGACGATAACTTCAGCTACGTTGTGCGAGATGAATGGGGCAACTATTCTTCTCCCGTAAAGGTTGCCCTGACCGTTAGCGAAAGAATGTGCGAGACGGTTTATGCCGATATGGAAAACCGCGAGGAATACAATGCGGCGGTAACTATGACGGCTATGGGAATTATGGGCGGACAGATACTCGGCGATGACGTATACTTTAACCCCGACGTTGAGATTTCGCGCGCGGAATTTATTACCCTACTGATGAAGAGCGCGGGAATAAGCGCAAAGGGAGAATATTATTCAACCTATTTTGACGATGACGACGCTATCCCGCAGTCGCTGAAGCCCTACGTAGCAACGGCACAGAAAATGGGACTTATAAACGGAGATTTCAAGGACGGAAAGCTCTTGTTTTCGCCAAACGGTAGAATAACGCGCTACGAAGCGGCGAAAATTATCGCAACGCTACTTGAGCTTGACGAGGTGAGCGAGGACGAAATCTACGAGGGTGATGAAAACGCACCCGTATGGGCAAGGTCGGCGCTCTCTGCCATGTGTACGCTCGGAATATACGACGACGATGACGCGTTTGATTCGGCTGCGAGTATAACAAGGGGTGACACCGCGCAGTATCTATACAGAATGATGAATGTAGGTAAAAACAAGTAAGGTTTTAGGAAAACGAAAAGGGGCTGTCTTTGAGGGACAGCCTCTTTTTTATTTTATGCTTTAGCGGTTATTTTGCGTATAACCTTTGCTATCTCGCGCGGAAGGTCAGAGGGAGTGACTCCAAATTCGGAAAGCTCCTCCGCAAGTGAGTCTGCCGCTCTGCCATGGAGATATGCGCAAAGCGCCGCGGCTTCAAGCGGGGATACCCCCTGCGCCGTCACGGAAGCGATAAGACCCGAAAGCACGTCACCGCTGCCGCCTTTAGCAAGAGCTGACGAGCCGCTGCCGTTTATATACAGTCTCTCACCGTCGGTAACAACGGTGGCAGCGCCCTTGAGTAAAACTATCGCTCCGTATTCACGCGCAAAGGATTTTGCGGCACCTATTCTGGCGCTCTGAATCTGCTCTGTCGAAAGTCCTGATATACGAGATAATTCAAGAGGGTGCGGTGTGAGTATCGGTGCGCGGCGCGCGCTCTTAAGAACCTCGGCAGAGCAATATCTCGACAGAGCCGTTATAGCATCCGCGTCTATAATAGTCCTCGTGTCACATTCCCTTATAAGTCTCATTGTAAATTCAGCAAGCTGAAGAGTCGGCATAGACCCGCAACCAACCAAAACAGAGTCCATATTTGCCGCTATTTGTAAAACTTCATTTACATTTCGCGGATTTTTCATATCAAGAGGCAAATATATAGCCTCTGGGAATTTGCTTCTTAGCTCAGTACAAAGCTTCTCGCACGTAGCAACGTAAGTAATGCCACATCCACCGCGAAGAGCCGCCTCAAGAGCAAGATGAGCAGCGCCCGCATAGCGCTCGCTGCCTACGGCAAGAAGAGTTTTACCAAAGCTGCCTTTATTGGAGTTATCGTTTCTTTTGGGTAAAAGCGAGAGAGCCTCGCCTTCATCAAAATAATAGCTGTCAAAGCTGAATTTTCGCTCTATTATTTCTCTGTCAAGTCCGATATCAGACTCAATTATTCTGCCGACTTTCGCCCTTGCGGGATAGGAGAGAAGTCCGCACTTTACATACGAAAGTGCAACCGTCACGTCTGCACGAACGGATATCTCATCAAGCGTACCGTCATAGGCGTTTACACCCAAGGGTACGTCCACCGCCACGACCTTAGCAGCCGAGTTGTTGATAAGCTCGGCAAGAGCGCCAAGGCTTTGCGGCACTTTACCCGAGAAGCCCGTGCCGAATATTGCATCAACTATGCATGAAGCATTCTTTATGCGCTCGGGCGCGTTCTCAAATGACAAAAACTCAACACCGCACTCCCTTGCTCTATTCAGCCAATAGTTACCGGCGTCGCTTCTCTGCCCTGCCGAGAAAACGTCAAGCACGCTGACAGAAAAGTCGTCGGAAAGCATAGCGCCCATAGCATATCCGTCTCCGCCGTTGTTGCCCTTACCTGCAAGTATCACTATCTCTTCACCCTCAGAAAGCTCACGGACGGCATGAGCGACCGCATCTCCCGAACGGCGCATCAGCTCGATTTCTGTGATCCCAAGCTTATTTATGGCAAATTCATCTATTTTCGGTATCATATCCGGGCTTACAAGCTTCATTATTTCATTCCTTTTTTTATTATAATTTCACAATAATTTTATCACAAAAATGTACAAAATTCAATATTCGGGGGCATATTTATCATAAAAATTGCATAAATCTATTTACAAGCTTTCGCTTTTTTGATATAATTAGTTCAGCAAACTTTCAAAGGAGAATCACCATGGCAAAAAAAATTATTATTACAATTGCGCGCCAGTACGGAAGCGGTGGGCGCGAAATAGGAGAGAGAGTCGCCTCCCTTCTCGGTATTCCGCTCTACGATAAGCAGATAATCACCGATGCTGCCGCAAACGGAAGCCTTAACGAAGAGGTTATCAAAACTGCTGACGAGTCTGCGACAA
Organism: Eubacteriales bacterium; assembly: GCA_045595265.1. GTDB lineage: Bacteria > Bacillota > Clostridia > Oscillospirales > CAG-272 > UBA1740. The sequence goes on along the minus strand of JAZOAA010000191.1, from coordinate 488 downwards.
ACAGCCTTCTCTACACTCTCGCTATGGGCTCAAACGTACTGGGTACGACCATGCATTTCGGTTATAAAATGCCGCTTAATGACAAGCTCTTCATCCTTCAGTCCGAGCTTATCAGGGAGTTTGCGAAAAACAGCTGCGTTATCATCGGACGCTGCTCCGATTACGTGCTTAGAAACGAAGAAAACGTATTACGCCTATTCATCTACGGCGACCTCGACCACAGAAAAGAAAGAGTTGCCTCCCGTCACCCCGAGCTTAAATCATCACAGATAATAGACGTTATTAATAAAACCGATAAGCGTCGCTCTACCTACTATAATTTCTATACCGGAAACAAGTGGGGCAAGTATGACAACTACGATATGGCGATAAACTCTTCAACGCTTGGCATTGAGGGAACAGCGCAGATAATCGTTGCTTCGGTAAAGAGACTTTTAGAAGATTGATTTTTGTGAAAAAGTGAAATTTTTTAAACAATTATTTTTTAA
>JAZOAA010000190.1:0-3137 GCA_045595265.1 Eubacteriales bacterium | reverse complement strand
GACATGGCTACGATCCGACTTAAGTCGGAGAAGGGAAGAAGTCTATCACTGCTCTTCTTCATAACGGGACGTATAGCAGCCGTACCCGAGCGCATAATCTGCATAAGGTCGCCGACAACAGCCGATGCGGTAGCGCCAGCACCCGCGCCCTGACCGTAGAACATAACGTTTCCGATAGGCTCACCAACAACCTCGACAGCGTTGTAAACGCCCGAAACCGACGAAAGAGGAGATGACTCGGGAAGCATAAAGGGAGCAACCATAACGTGCGCGCCGCCCTCGGTCAAAATGCATCTGCCGAGCAGCTTTATCTTGAGTCCAACCTTAGCCGAGGCTACAACGTCTTCTTTTCTTATTTTGGTTATTCCCTCGGTGTGAATATTCTCGCAGGGAATAAGCTCGCCCGTAACGAGAGAGGTGAGTATAGCTATCTTTCTGCACGCATCTGTTCCGAGAATATCAGCATCGGGATTTCTCTCTGCATATCCCTTCGCCTGCGCGTCAGCGAGCGATTCCTCAAATCCGTCGCCAAAGGAAAACATCTTAGTAAGTATATAGTTAGTAGTGCCGTTGAGTATTCCGCGAACCTCGGTTATTTTGTTCTGACGGACGCAGCTTATGATAGGAGAAATAACGGGAATACCGCCGCCAACGCTTGCCTCGAAGCAATAGCAAACGCCGTTCTTTTCCGCCAGAGCCATAAACTCGTCACCGAAATTAGCAACGACCTCTTTGTTTGACGTGATAACGTTCTTACCTGACTCCAGAGCGCGCACCGTATATTCGTAAGCCGGGTGCGAGCCGCCCATAACCTCAATAACCGTATCTACCTCGGGGTCTGATGCTATAATATCAAAGTCGTGGACAACCCTATCCGCAAAGGGTGAATCGGGGAAATCCCTCAAATCAAGTATATATTTAATGTTGATCTCGTCACCGCCAAGGCCTGTAACCTCTTTATAGTTCTCCGTAATGAGCCTTGCGACGCCGCCGCCGACTACGCCAAATCCGAGAATTGCTACGTTTGTCATAATAATCTCCATTTTGAATAGAAAAAGAATTACGGAGCTTCACATTCTGCGAAGCTCCGCCGAACTTGTCTAATTATAGCATAACTTCGTACGCTTGTCAAGCGTTTTTATGCCCTAACTTGTCCATTTCTCGCTTAAACGCTGCCGCCCTGATTTGCGCTGTCGGATACGTCCTTCATATAATCGAGAGGATTTACGCTCTTGCCCGAAACCTTAACGCCAAAGTGCAGGTGCGCCTCGTCAGCAAGCTCGGTAAGAGACGTGTCGCCGACAGTACCGATAACGTCACCGCGCTTTACCGCCTGACCGACCTTTGCCTTAACGGTGTCGCCGTCGAGATTTGAATATACGCTTACCACACCGTCAGCGTGAGTTATCTCAACCGTCTTGCCGTAGTAATTGTCGTAATAGACGTTAGTAACCTCACCGTCAGCGCCGGCACACACCTCTGCGCCAAGCTCCGCCTCGATGTCAATTCCCGTATGCACTCTCCATTCGTTCAAAGTGGTGGAAAAAACGGGAGTGTCAAGGCTGTGGTGCTTTACTATCTCGCCCGAAACGGGAAGAGAGAGGCTCGTCTTTTCGGGGAGCTTGTCCTCAGGATTTGTATCCTCGGGCTTCTCGTTGGGAACCTCTTCGTTAGGAGTCTGGTCGGTTACGGGAGGCTCCGTGGGAGTCTTTTCCTTTGTCGAGGCGACGGAAACTATTCCGACAACGATAGCGCTGATGCACAGAATTGCGATAACAGCGCCGTAAATGATCTTAACCTTTGTGGGTTGATCAGAAAAATTGAATTTTTTGTCCATTTTATTTTCCTTTCCGCAATTTACTGCTGAAGGTATTCTTTACCGCAAACGGCAAACTTATTCAAAAAAATTCAAAAAATGTAAAGCTCCCGCCTTAAATAAATCCGTACGTTTCCTTTGTATATCGGATTCCCTTTTCCCACATTGTTTTTCTGTATTTCAAATATTGCTCAACCGTCTGATACGAAAAAATATTCGTTTGCTTTCCCGCCCTCGCTTCAAGATCTATCAGAAACTCTTGCCAGCCCTGCTGATCTTTAGGTTCTTCTCTTGTCCAACCGTTGTGTGCGTGACTTTGAAGAATAAGCAGAGTCATAGTTTCGTCATACAGCCGGCGGTAGTCCTCGCGACTAGAAAGCTCGGTATTCATTCGCAAAAAAGAAATAATATGCCGCAAAAAATAAAAAACGCTGAAATCCTCACCGATATGAGGCCGTATTTCAAGCTGTACCTTTTTCCATTCATTTTTTAAGTCTTTAAGTTCATTCATAATATTATCAACCCTTATTTCATATCTCCGATATTAAAAATAATCTTACCTTTCCCACTGGCATATTTATAGGTGTCATAAGCACCGCCGTAGCTTCTGTTTACGTAAGCTATTACAAAATCCGCCCTGTCCACCATGTATCTGTTTCTGTATGATATAGCAAATCTTTTCGGCTTATTTTCAATTTCGGGATATATTATGTCATCGTACATATTTTTTATAAATTCCAAATGATTTTTCTGATATTGCTCGGTAATATAAGGAGTGACGAAAATTAGCGATACTGACGGGTGAGAAGCCTTGTATTTTTTGCAAACGTTATAAGCAAAGGAGTCAAATCCCCCATATCCGCCAAGGAACATATCAGCAGGATTATCCCCGGCAGTCTCTTCCAAAAGGGCGAGAATTTTTTTCTCATATTCCTCGCTTCCGACAAAGCATGCGTGACCGCAAAACGTAATAATCATATTTTTATCTCCTTTGTTTCATTGTATCACTTTTGAAAAATATTGTCAAGTGTAAAATGCACTTATAAAACACAGTGTTAAAACAAAGTGTATAAAACTGGAATAAAATAGTGTAAAATATAAGCAAAAGGAGAGGTGCTTATGTTTAAGATTAAGAAAACGGAACATACAAACAAAACGTTCAGACTTCCGATAGAACTTGTTGAAAAGATGGAATCTCTTGCCCAAAACAAAGGAGTGTCGCTTAATAATCTCGTTATTCAATGCTGTGAATATGCGCTTGAAAATATTGAGCAGACGGAAGAAGATAATTCGAAAAATTAATTAAAAATATATACGGGAC
>JAZOAA010000189.1:0-13970 GCA_045595265.1 Eubacteriales bacterium | reverse complement strand
AAAGAGGAAATATCACTCGTGGGTGGAAATGCCGATGCGGTGATAGAAGCGCTGAGAGACCATCACGAGATGTACTCCGATAGCCTGCTTGAATGGCTCGCCAAGCTTTACAGCAAGGGAATCGGCGGATTTTATTACTCTAACTCCGCGAGAGATAATTCCGGCTTTCTTCCCGACGTTGAAAGCACGCTCCAGGCGCTTAATCTTATCCACTATTCGGGAATTATAGATTCCGATGACGAGCTTCCGAAGGCGATGAGAAGAAAGATAGCTATGTTTGTTTGCTCGCTGCTTGACATCGACGACGGATATATCTATCACCCCCAGTGGGGAAAGGATATAACCGATTCCAGACGAGGAAGAGACCTTCAGTGGGCGGTAGATCTTTCACACAGGCTTAAGTTTAAGCTTCCATATCTCACAGCTATCGAACGCCTTAAGCAGAATCTTGATGAAAACGATCAAAGCTCTGTTATAGCGCTTCCCGAATATCTGAAAAGTAAAAAGGCGTTTATCGAATATCTTGAAAAATACGACTGGAAGACAAACTCCTACTATTCCGGAAATAATTTAGCCGCTCAGGTAAGGCAGCTTTCTGCAGCAGGACTTCTCGATACTGCGATAGATTTCCTTGAGGATGTGAGAAATAAAGAAAACGGCCTTTGGGCAGAAAAGCCCGGATACGACGCAGTAAACGGTGCATTCAAGATAAGCTTCCTTTATCAAGAAGCGAAGCGCCCCTTTAACTACGCAGACAAGGTAGTTATGACGGCTATGGACTGTATCACAAACTTTGAGGAGCCAACGGTAACCGTATGCTACATCTATAACACCTGGTACACTATATCCAACCTGCTTTCAAATTCAAAGAACTCTGCTGACGGAGGCGCAGATTTTATTGAAAAGGTAAATAAAGAATGTCTTCTCCGCGCTCCCGAAGCTATAAGAGCAACCAGCAAAAAGCTTGCAACGTTTATGAAAAAAGACGGGTCGCTTTCAATGTGTCCTCATCGCACAGCAGCACTTTCGCAGGGCGCGCCTGTTGCAAGACGTCTTCCTAACGGAGAGCCGCCAAACGAGGGTGATATAAATGCCACCGTACTCGGTTCTACGTCAACCAATGTAAAAATATTTGAGTGTTTAGGCTTCGGAGGAAACAAGATTATTCCTCTTTACTCTAAGGATAGCTATTCGGCATTCTTCTACAACTTAAAATACTAATTAAACATTAAATAAACAAGAAAGGAAAGGTTATATGGAAAGAAACAAAAGAAAATCGATTTACGATAAGCCTTTTTTGAAAATAATTGATTTTCAGCAAAATGACGTAATTTCCACAAGCGGCGACATCTTCGGCGACGACGACCCCAACCCGGACTCTTGGACAAAACCTAATTAAAAGAAACAGAAAACTTATTTACGAAAGGAAAAAACTATGAAAAAACAGACAAAACTTTTGGTTTTAGTAATTTCTCTCGCGCTTCTTATATGCTCCTCTCTTGCTATTATGACTACAGCGGAGGAAGCAGATGCTACCCCGACACTTGACATCTGGTCAAAGAACGTTTCATTTAAGAGTAATGTAGTTCTCAGCGTTGCCGTAAAGGCAGAGAACGTAGGCGATAGCGATGTAGAGCTTCTTGTTTACAACGAGTATCCCACAGAATCATCAACTCCGGTTGTTGTTGCGCCTTATGGCAGCGGTGATGTTTGGGGTGCAAACTGCCAGCTCTTCGCAACTCCCGGTGTTAATGCAAAGAACCTTGCCGACCAGGTATATCTTCAGGCGAGAGCGCTTATTGACGGCGCTTATGTTTACAGCGAAGTTGAGCAGTACAGTGTTGTTGAGTACTGCAAGGAAATGGTATTCACCGAGGGAACAATGGATGAAAATGATGCAGATTTCAATGCCATCATTGAATACGGTGCAAGCGTTCAGAGAATACTTGGTCACAACACCGATAAGCTCGCAACCGATTATAAATACGTTAGCGTTGAAAACGGAACGTTCGGCACTCTTTCGAGAGGCATCGTTCTCGCGGGCGACAAAATAACCCTCACCCACACCGGCGAAGCTACGAAAGACGGTCTTTCCTTTGCCGGATACAAGGATTCTATCAGCGGACAGACCTACAACGTTGGCGAGGAAATTACCGTAAACGGTGATATGCTCCTTGTCGAAAATTACCTCGACACCGCATCGCTCCTCACCTTTGACGATATGGAAGAGGGCGACCTCGGCAATATTGCAATTACCGAAACCACCGTCAGCGGTAGCTGGCTTCTTACCGGTTCATGTCCTACAGTTCCCTTCGCAACAGCAAAGTACCAGAACGTTCTTAAAGCATTACGTACAAACAACTCTACCAATACACACATTGCTCTCTCGGTAGAAAAGATGAGCGAGGATGCGGATGGCAATAGCCTTAAGCTCACAACGACAAAAAAGAATACCCTTGCAGTTGTTCCCACCAAGGCTGTTGAAGGCTTCAATCATTTCGTATATTCCGCTGACTATACCTTAAACTATACCGGCGGTGATACAACTCCTTGGATTAACTTTGCTTTCTCGGGAGACAATCTTGGTTATAGAATAAGAGCTTACTACCGCACAGAAACAGGTATGATTGAATTCAGAGTTCTTCCCGGCGACACAGGTGCCAGTGATTTTACGTTCTATAAAATGCAGATAAATGATGCTGAAACACCTAATGACCTTTGTGAGACCTTCAATCTCCAGTTTGAGTATTGGACACATAACGTTCAGGACGGCGTAAACGATTACATACTTGTTATATCTGTAAACGGCAAGCAGGTATTTATTATGGATACCGCTGACAGACATACCTCCTCGGGTGCTACCGAAAAGGCATATCTTAACACAGACGGTGCTTACGTCGTTAACGAGGGCTTGCTTGGCTTCTATGTAAATTGGCCTTCTGTTCCTGCAAGATTTGCAACTCTTGAGAACAACTTCGAGGGATACGAGGGTATAGTTTATATGGATAACATTCAGTTTGTTCAGTCTGTTGAAACCACACTTCCCACCCTCAACAGAACCGCAAAATAAGCTTTACTCCAGGCTTATAAACAAAAACGTAAGGCTTGAATATCAAGCCTTGCGTTTTTTAATCTACTATATTTAATGGAAACAATTATGAATTTTAACGATAATTACAGAAAATGCAAATCAAAATTTACAAAAAACGAGTTTTTATCTCCTGAAATGTGCTATTCGCCTGTATACAGTTGGGTTTGGAATGCCCCTGTTACAAACAAGGAAACCGATCGCCAGCTAGATGAATTTGAAAGACTTGGAATAAAGGCGTTTTATATAATTCCCGAGCCAAAAACATTCAGACCCGACTGCATGCCCACTATGCTTGAGCCTGATTATCTTACCGAGCCTTATTACGAGGCTTATGCTTATGCCTTGAAATCTGCATTTTCACGGGGTATGATTGCTTGGATATATGATGAGGGCGGTTGGCCCTCCGGAGGGGCGTGCGGAAGAGTTCTTTTGAAGCACCCCGAGCTTGCAAGACGCGGTCTTGGACAAAGAAAGATTAAGCTTAAAGGCGGAGATAAGTATGTTCTGGGCGAGTGTACCGCAGCGGCATTTTTACCTGACGGTAAAATGATAGAAGAAAACTATGTGTCCACAGAGGATACCGAGGTGAGTGAGTATTTTTCCCGACGCTTCTATTTTGGCTCACCGGGTTCTCCCGATTTTCCCGACCTCATGCTTGCGGAGGCCACCGATGCCTTCATTGATGAAACCTTCCCGGGCTACGCTCGTACTCTATTAGAGCATTTTGGTAATAAAATAAGCGCAGTTTTCTCAGATGAGCCTTGCGGACCGACACCTATGCCGTTCAGACCTGAAATTGAAAAAGAATATGAACGTAGGTACGGCGAATCTATTAGACCACATCTTGACGCATTGTGGAAAAACAACGAAAGACTTTGGAAAGAATACAAGGATGTTGATGCATCGGGGAATACTGTAACCGTGACTGTAATAAGGTCTTCGAAAGACCTGAAAGATGTTACGGTGCCCGAAGAATCCGCAAAGGCAATTATAAGATGGTATGACCTTTGCAGCGAGCTTTTCTGTAAAAATTATCTTCTGCGTGAAAAGCAGTGGGCAAACGAGCATAATATGTCCTTTGTCGGTCATCTCAACGGTGATGATAATCCTTTGGGAAGCATAAGACAGGCGAGCTATCATATTATGCGAGCGCTTCGTAATTTTGACATTCCTGCCGTTGATGCTATATGGCGACAGATTTTCCCCGCCGAACCCAAGCTTGTTGGCATAACAATGACAGCAGAAAACAGATTCTTTCCACGATACGCTTCCTCCGCTGCAACACAGATAGGCAGCGACCTTTCTGCCACAGAGAGCTTTGGCGTTTACGGACAGAGTATCACTTATCAAGAAATGCGTTACGTCTTTGGCTTTCAGGCCGTGCGGGGCATTAATGTTTTCAATTTGATGATAAAGAACTATGGTAAAGGAGGGTTCTTTATGACCGGAGAACGCCCCGATTTTTGCGAGGAATTGCAAAATGCCAATGAACTAAAAGCATTTAACGAGTATTGCGAAAGACTTTCTTATATTACATCTCTTGGCGATAGACTTGTTGACACCGCCCTTTATTTACCTATGTGCGACATTTGGTCGGGCAATAATACTAAAACGGTATGCGAAGGATACGAGAAGGCAGGATTTGAGCTTGAAGAGGATGGAATTTACTTTGACATTCTTGACGATGACGTTATCTGTGGCTGTGACGAGGATGCTCTGCTTTGCGGTATTATAGCTATGGGCAAAGCGAAATATAAAACGATTATAATTCCGCCCGCAAAATACATTCCTGATAGCATTATCGAACGGCTTGAGAGATTTACAACCTCGGGTGGAAGAGTTGTTACCGTAAAAAACGACCTTACTCCGAAAATTTTCGGTGCCGAAGCGGTTGAAAGCTGTAAGGGGATTTGTTATTCTGATACATCAATAGATTTTTCCTTGGGCAATCTTCGGGTCTATTCAAAGTCGCTTGAAAACGGAAAAATGGATATCATCTTCAACCAGGGATTTGAAAAGGATAGGGTTGTACTTACCGTGAATGGAAAAGCTCCGATGCTTATAGACATCACGCGTGGAAAGCTCCTTAAGCTTGAAGTGAAAGACGGTATAGCTGAATTTGCGCTTGAGTCGGGAGAGGTGGCAGCTCTTCTCTATACAGATGAAGATTTTGAGCTCGAAAATGATACATATTCAAATGAAGTCACACTAAGCGAAGAGTATCTGTTTAAGAAAAACACACAAATCGTTCTTGGGGATATGAATATATATCGAAAAGCGTTTGATGAACCGTATTTACCTATACAACCGGGCGATTGGAGAACAACACTTGGAGACGGATTCTCGGGTACTTGCTCTTACCTTACCGAATTTGAAAAGCCAAATGCAATTTTTGACAGATTTACTCTAGACCTTGGTAGAGTGGACTATTCGGCAGAAGTATTTCTTAACGGTGAGTCAGTAGGTGTACTTATTATGCCACCTTATAAGCTCACACTTTCTGCCGATATGCTAAAAGCCAATAATACTTTGGAAATTCGTGTTACCGGTAGTGCCGCAAATGAATATAAGTACACAAAAACCTTTGAGAAGTTTGCAAAATGGCAGCTTTCACCTTATCACGACAGACAAATGGTGTTTTGCGAGGATAACCTTTCTGCGGGACTTTTCGGGCCTGTTAAAATTTGTTTTTAACGAAAAATGTAAACTTTACATAACGATTCAACCTAAAAAAAGCGCTTACCCGAAACGAAAAGGCACTCCTTGCGAGTGCCTTTTTTATATAACTATTTTTTGCGTTGGCTTGCGCGAGGCAGATATGCAGACGGACTTTTGCCGGTGTGCGATTTGAATGCTGTGGAAAAATATTTAGGCGAGTCAAAGCCCGAAAGCGCGGCAACGGCGTCAACGCTGTAATATCCCGATTCAAGCAAGGCTGTCGCGTGCCGTATCCGAAGCTCACACAAATATTCCTTCGGAGATTTGCCCATTTCCTCGCGGAATATGCGGCGAAAATAAGATGAGCAGTAGCCCGATTCCCTCGCCAGAGCATCAACGGAAAGCTCGTGGCTTGTAAATCTCGAGTGCATGGAATCTGCGGCGCGCTGTATCCGTAACGACACAGAGTCCTCTTCCATCTCGAAAACCTGCCTCTCTATATTTTCAAGAATAGAAAGAAACAGAGAATCTATGCGGTACACGTATCCGCAGGGCTTGATTTGCCAGGTGTTCAAAAGTTTTTCAAACAGCGCGTTGAAAACCTCGGGACTTGATGTGTGAATATTACTAAATGGTGGCGACGTCTGAAAATCCGCCTCGAAATGCACTACCGTGACCCTCTCGTCCGATTCTGTTTTTATGGTATAGTCGTATCCGCGCGGCACGAAGGTAATATCGTTTTTGATTAAGCGTGTGCTGCGGCCCTCCTTTACTACCTCCGCCCGCCCTTGCATACGAAAGACCAACGCGTGATACCGCCTCGGCGGAGAATACCTTTCGGATATGGGAAACTCCAGCTTCAAAACGGACAAAATCTTAAAATTAAAGCGTTCATTGTTAAACATATTTTCAGTATAACCCACGCCTATTGATTTGTCAAGTGATTTATTAAAAAACAGTAGCGAAAATCTAACCTTTAGTGGTGTTTTTCAGGTTGTGGTATTCTTCTCTCTTTGATATAATAAAATCAACAATCAAATTTTCGGAGGAAAACCAAAAATGGAACGCATGATTTTGAAGCCTGATAGATGTATTGGATATGACGGATGGAAAAAAATCAATCTGTCCGGGAAAATCGAAACCAATATACTGACAAGAAAATACGATTATCTACTTTCGCTTCTCGGACTTTGCCCTGCCGAGCAGATAGCGAAAAACGGAAACTCCTATCTTGTGATAGGTGATGCTGATACAAGTGCCGAGTGCGAGGCGGGCGAGTGTGTACTGAGGATAAGCGAGAGCGGAATTGCCGTTATAGGCAAGGATGCCGACGCTGTGTCAAACGGTGTTAAAATGCTTATTGATATGAAGCGCGTGGCGAAAAACGTCGGTGAATTTCCGATAGGTGAATTTCACTATACTCCTAAAATCAACTTCCGAGGCGTGCATATGTGCGTCTTTAAGCCAAACGACGGTACGGAGAAGGACGATACAACGCTCGAGGACGTTCTTCGTCGTACAAAAATAGCCGCACTTTGCGGATATAACTATATTTTCTACGAGTTTTGGGGTATGTTCCCTTATGAAAAGCGTCCTTACGCCCATTGGCCTAACGCATGGTCAAAGGCAGACGTTGATAAGCTTATTTCCTTTGTAATAGACGACCTTCATATGACTCCCATTCCTCACCAAAATCTCACAAGCCATGCAGGCTGGAGCCGTATCACCTCTCGCCAGCACGTAGTGCTTGACCAGCGCCCCGACCTTGCGGATATGTGGATACCGGGCGGCTGGTGCTTTGCAACCACGAGAGAGGATACGAAGGCGTATTTGCGCGATATTATCGACGACCTGGTTAAAGCCTACCGCAACCCGCCTATTCTTCATTGCTCATGTGACAAGTGCTTTGGCTTTGGCTCGACAGAGGAGGAGAGAGTGGTTCCCGCAGACGACCTTTTCGTAAATCATATGCTCTTCCTGCACGACGAGCTTAAGGAGCGCGGCGTTCGTATGGCTATGTGGTCGGATATGCTCTATTCCTCGCTTGACGTGAAGTATTGGAAATGCGACCCTGCCGTTACCGACAGATTACCAAACGATATACTTATGAACGTCTGGACACATAACGATATCGGGGAGACGAAGTGGCAGGACGTTCCGTTCTTTGAGGACAAGGGATTTGAAACGGTTTATTCGCCCTTCCTTGATAAAAACGGAGCAAAGAACATGATAGAGCAGTGTATCGAAAACGGCTCTCTCGGTATCGTGCAGACCACGTGGCACAGACCCGAGCTGGCTCTTCCCACCGTTGTATATTCGGGAGCTTATATGTGGACCGGAAGCGAACCCGATGAAGAAGCAGTTAATGCAATACTAGAGAAATAAGGAGAGCTGTCATGTCTATAAAACACACCGCCGTAAGCTACTACGGACTTAATTACGTTGAACACGCAGAGAAGGATTTTATCGAAATGAAGGAGCACGGATGCGACACCGTTATCCTTGCAATAACCGAGTTTGATATGGACTTTTGGTTCCCGAACATCAACAATATCGTAAAGACCGCACACAAGGTGGGTCTTCGTTGTATTGCTGACACATGGGGAATAGGTAAATACTTCGGAGGTGAGCAGGTATCGCTTTTCCTTCAGAACAATATTCATCACAGACAGGTTTCGGCATATACAGGCGAGGTTCTCAACGCCGCTTGCTTCAATACCAATTCCTTCAGAGATTATTTCACTAATATATGCCTGAAGCTCGCAAGAGAAACGGAGGTTGACGGCTTCTTCTGGGATGAGCCTCATTACGCATACCCAAAGGCATACGCATCTATCACGGGCGGCGCGGGTGACGATTGGGCTTGCCGCTGTCCCGAATGTATGAAGAAGTTCGAGGATTATTATGGATATGAGATGCCTAAGTTTATGAACGATGATGTAAAGCAGTTCAGATGGCGCGAGGCGCTTAAAACTCTTGCCGATTGCTCAAAGGCGCTTAAAGAGGTTAATCCCAACCTTGAAATTACTTGCTGCGTTCACGCAACCAAGAATACATATTACGTTACCGAGCTTCGCGGCTATGATAACTGGGAGATGGTAGCGGCTTGCCCTTATTTCGACGTATTTTCTACAACAATTATCAACTGGTCGCTTCCCGAATCCTTCTTTAAGGAAATAACCGAGCGCACCGTTCGTATTGCAAAGAAGTACGGCAAGCAGAGCGAGAGATGGCTTATGGGCTACAACGCGCAGCCCGATGACTTCGCACAGATTGACAAGGTTGTGGATATGTACGAGAGTATGGGCGTTGACAGACTTGCAACCTGGACTTACAGAGGCGGTCTTGGCACAAGCGTTGCCGCGCCCGACCCGATAAAGCTGTGGGACGCTATCGGCGAAAACTACAAGAGAGTGCTGAAAAAATGATGAGTGAGTATCTTGAAAAAATAGTTGAAAACCTAAAGAAAATTGAACACGAGGAAGCAAAAAAACTTGTCGAGGCGGCACATGAGGTCGCAAGAGTTATCAAGAATGACGGTTTAATATTTGTCTTTGGCTGCGGTCATTCTCACATTCCGGGACTTGACGCGTTTTACCGTGCGGGCGGTCTTGCAAACGTTTCACCGATGCTTGATACCGACCTTATGCTTCATAACGGTGCGGCAAAATCCAGCCGAATGGAGAAAATGAGCGGTATTGCTCCCGAAATATTCAGAAGATACGTACCTACGGAAAAGGATATGATTTTCATCTTCTCCGCGTCGGGCAAAAACCAAGTTCCGATAGAGATGGCAGATGCCGCTAAAGGTGCAGGGGTCAAGTGCGTGGGAATATCCTCTATGGCTTACGCTGAAATGGGTGGTAAGCTCCACGAGCACGTGGACATCGCGGTAGACTGTAAGATTCCTTACGGTGATGCCTGCATGAGCGTGGGAGAAGCTAAAATGGGAGGGCTTTCTACCTATGCCGCCTGCTTCATACTCAATACTTGTCTTATAAACGGTGCAAAGCTTGCCTTGGAGCAGGGCGCAAAGCCTCCCGTGTACCTCAGCGGAAATATTGAGGGCGGCAGAGAGCATAACGTAGTGCTTGAAAATCTGTATATCGGCAGGGTGAAGCATCTATGAGTAGAATTGCCGTAATAGGAATAATCGGAAATTCGGTTTTTCTTCCGGTAGAGAGGTTTCACGAGGGCGGTGAAACGGTGGAGGCATCGTCCGTGCATTTTGAGCCGGGCGGAAAGGGCTTTAACCAAGCGGTCGCGGCAGCAAGATGCGGCGCTGAGGTTTCGTTTCTTGCCGCGGTGGGTAAGGAAAACCGGAAGGAATTTGCGGATTTTTTGGACGAAGAGGGGATAGGTCACACGTTGGTTTTCAAGGCTGAGCCAACCGCCTTTGCCGCTATCGTAACCGACAAGCTGGGAAGCAATCACGTTACGGTTTATCAGGGGGCGCAGCTCTCGCGTGATGACGTCTTACTCTTTGAAGAAAAAATAAAGAGCGCGGATATTCTTCTGCTTAACAACGAGGTTTCGGAGGAAGTAAATATTGCGGCAATAAAAATCGCGAAGGAAAACGGAGTTAAGTGTATACTCAACCCCGCCCCTGCAAGAGTTGCGGATAAATATATTCTTGACAATGTCGATCTGTTTACCCCAAACGAGCACGAAACGCTTATGATTGAAGAAAAGCGGAACGTTATCGTGACTCTTGGAAAGCGCGGCTGTCTTATCAAATCGACGGGCGAAATTATTCCCGCTGTAAATTCGGGCAAGACTGTTGATACAACAGGTGCGGGCGACACCTTTAACGGTGTGCTTTGCGCAATGCTCGCAAGGGGAGAGGATATCACTCGGGCAGCAACGGCGGCAAACAAGGTCGCATCTGTCGGAGTAACGAGAAAATACGCCGTATCCTCAATACCGAAAAGACACGAGATTGAAAATATAATTTTCGAAATAACGGGCTGACCGTCTTAAAAAACAAGAAAAAGACTCTCGCAGCAGATTAATTCTGCCGCGAGAGTCTTTCTTTTAATCGCGTTACGGTCAAGGCTCGGTTTTGTGCGTATCCCTGTATTCCGTCGGTGTTTGTCCTACGATTTGCTTAAACAAGTAGTTAAAATAGGTGACGTTGTTAAAGCCAACGCTCGTTGCTGCGTTTATTACAAGGTCGCCTTTTTCAAGCAGTCGTTTGGCTAAAAGTATTCGCTGATTGTTTATATATTGCTTTATGCTGATTCCGGTTTTTTCCTTAAAAATCCTTCCGAGGTATTTTTCATTATAATTAAAGTGCTTTGCGAGATGCGAAATGCTTATATCCGATTCGATGTTTTCTTTGATGAAATTTTTTATGTTCTGAACTCTGGCGTCTATGCTTGAGTCGGAATATTTTGTCCCATACGTCTCGAAGATGAAATGAATGTAGCTTTCGATAATTTGAGTTAAAACTCTGCACTGATCCTCGGAAAAATTATTTTCCATAGTGTTATAAAGCTCTTTTTTACCGTTGAGCTGTTTGTCCAGCCGTTCTCTGCCGGCGCCCTCTGCAAGAATGTTGCCAACGTATATAACCGCGGCAACCTCTCCGTCAACCAAAACAGGACGGGTATACTCGTATACACCGTTCACGCAAAATCCGCCCCATGATTCTTTCGTGGAAATCGCTTTATCTATCGCTGCGGTACGGCAGGCAAAGCAACGGTCAAAGCCGCCCGGGCGGCTCTTCATCTCCCAGCAAACGTCGGCTGCGTGAATCAGATGCCTCTTTGTAGTATTCAGCTTTTCGTGTCCGTATTTTCCGAGGAAAATAACGCCAATATGCAGATTCGTTCCGTATTGAAGGCAGGTTATAAGGTCGTAGAGATTACTATGATTCATTTTAGCGACTCCTGCTTTAATTTTAGATATACTTTTTAATCCATTTTAACATTTGTTTATCTTTTGTTCAAGCGATTTACCAAAGATGTATCTTTTTTGAAATATATAGTATCAAAATTGTAAGATATGGACAAAAAAAGGTGATATAATCAAGGTGAATATAGTAAAAAAGGTGTGTTAACGTGAAAAAATATGATTTAATCGTTGCGGGCGGAGGGCTTGCCGGTGTTGCTGCGGCTGTCGCGGCGGCAAGAGACGGTATGTCGGTTCTTCTCGTTGAAAAAAGCGGCTCTCTCGGCGGTGCGCTTTCGGGAGGACTCGTTTATCCTTTTTGTCCTTATTATACCGAAGAAAACGGCGAGATAACCAAGATTGTTAACGCGGGACTCTTTTCCGAAATGATAAAAAGACATAACGAAAAAATTGTCGGACATTTTCCTCCCGCGGAGCCTAATATATGTCAAGCAGACGGAGACATCAGACGCTTTAAGACCGAGTATTTCAAAATGGCGCTGGACGATATGATCTCGGAGTACGGCGTAGACGTTCTCTACCATTCTATGATATATGACGTAACCTACGAGGGCAGAGAAATAAAAAGCATTAAGGCTTCGACAAAGATAGGAAGTCTTGAGCTTGAGGCCGATTTTTTCGTGGACGCAACGGGTGACGGAGAGGTGTTTTATCTCGCGGGCTGCGACCATCTTCTCGGCAGAGAGGGAGATAACCTTTCTCAGCCTATGACCACCTGCTTCAGAGTTTGTAACGTGGATATCCCCCTTTATAAAAAGGAGATGCCCGAGCTTCAAAGGCTCTATAAGGAGAAGCGTGCTTCGGGAGAGATAACCAATCCCAGAGAAAATATACTCCAGTTTTACGGACTTGGTGAGGGAATAGTGCATTATAATACCACGCGTATAGTAATGCTTGACCCCACCGATCCTCTCGAGTTAAGCCGCGCGGAAGCAGAGGCAAGACGTCAGGTCTACGAGGTAGTAGATTTTCTGAAAAAGAATTCAAAGGCGTATAAAGACGCCGTGCTTGTTTCTGTCGCTTCCGAAATTGGTGTCAGAGAGTCGAGAAAGCTGCGCGGAATGCACGTAATTACTGAAGAAGAGCTTTTTGCTTGCACAAGGTTTGAGGATTCCATAGCGCTTGGAAACTACGACGTGGATATTCACTCCCCCGACGGAACGGGTACGAGAATACGCAAGTTTGACAGAGATAAATACTATACCATTCCGTACAGAAGTCTTTTACCTAAAGAATATGATAACCTGCTTGTTGCCGGAAGATGCATTTCAACAACTCACGAGGCGCAGTCCTCGGTACGTATAATGCCAATCTGCGTTTCTATGGGCGAGGAGGCAGGCGTTGCCATGGCAGAAGCAAAGCACAGCGGAAAAAATGCTCACACGGTAGATATTAAGAAGGTACAAGAGCTTTTAATTAATTTCGGAGCGCAAATATACTAAAATAAATATCCATTCCCCATTTCGCACCAAACCTGCTAAGAAAAGTCAATAGGATTTTTAAAAATAATTCAGTAAATTTTGAAAGATGCAGCAGAAACACCAAAAGGGCGAAAAAGGATAAATTTTTTCGCCCGAAGGTATTAAATTGAAGAGGTGTTAAAGGTCTAAATTGCGGTAAAGCTCGGTGACCTTGCCGTAGTAAATACGAAGGAATTTGTTCATTCCGGCAACCATAGATTCCTTGCCGCATTTACCCTCCGAACGCTTCTTCTCAATAAACTCAAATACGGGATCGCCCTCAGGCTTGTGCTGTATGTAGCTCATTGAAACCTTAAATATAACCTTCCTCAGATACTTGTTTCCGCGTTTTGTAATATGTCGCTCTGTTGCATTAAAGGAACCGGACTGGTAAGGCGGTGCATCAATGCCTGCATAAGCAATTAAAGCGTGCTTACTATGGAATCTTCTGACGTCACCAATCTCAGCAATTATCCTTGGTGTTAATCCTTCACCAATACATTTCATCTCGGAAATTAAAGAATATTCCGGAAGGGTCTTGCCAAGCTCGTTCATTTGTGCTAAAATAATGTTGCGAGAGTTTTCAAGCTCATGGACTCTCCGCAAGGCTTCCAAAACAACAATCTTAGTAGTTGGTGTGTTAGGAAGGACAGGGATACCGTTTTGAACAAGGGCGAAGACCATTTTTGCCTGACGTTCGTGATCGACTCGGTATCCCTGTTTTTGCGACCATTTGCAGAAGTCACGGACAAAACGAGCCTCTCCCATAGAAGAAATATATTCAAAATGTTTGTATTTCGTTACAAAAGCAGCGAGTTTTGGGCTTTTCTTCTCATCCTTAATAACAG
>JAZOAA010000188.1:0-8062 GCA_045595265.1 Eubacteriales bacterium | reverse complement strand
TGAGACAGATGAGTTCTTAAAGGACGAGTGGCTCGACGATGGCGCATCTTACGTTTCGTCAAGCGTTGACTACATTCTTTCTACCTTTAAGTACGATATGCTCATGGACGCTGATAGCGTCGGCTTTGACTATAAGTACTCCGTAGTTGCACAGATGATACTGACGGACGACACTACCGGCAAGCCTCTCTATTCTCCCACCTTTGACCTCGTTCCCGAAAAGAAGCTTTCATCAAGCGGTAACACCGTTTCAATTCGTGAGAACGTTAAGGTCAATTACGAGGAGTTTGACCTTATGGCAGAGGAGTTTATCTCAAGCCATAGACTTAACAAGGTTACGGCAAAGCTTGTTGTAAAGCTCGCTGTTGACGTGCTCAGCCGTTGCGAAGAGTTTGAGAATAATAACGCAAGCTCTTACTTTACCGCTATTACCATTCCTCTTAATACAAACACCTTTGCTATAACAGGTACGGCAAGTGTTCCTACGGCAGAGCCTAAGGTTCTCGCTTGCTCCGGTGCCGTGAACCAAAATCTTTTCCTTGTTATCGGTATCATAGCTTTTGTTATCGCTCTTCTTCAGGGCGGCGGACTTGTAGCATTTATGTACCTTACGAGAAACGAGGATATCAACTATTCGATTAAGGTAAAGAAGCTTGTTTCCGCATATCGCTCCTTCATTCAGCAGATAGACGGCGAGTTTGATACGATGGGCTATCAGGAAATATACATCAAGTCCTTCGTTGAGCTTCTCGGTATACGAGATACCATTCAGTCGCCCATTCTTATGAGCGAAAACCTTGATAAAACCTGTACCAAATTCCTTATTCCTACCACAACCCAGCTTCTCTACGTTTTTGAGATAAAGGTTGATAACTATGACGAGATTTACAATCCAGAGCCTCCCACAGAGCCGAAAGAGGTTTTAGCGATTGAGTGCTCTGACATCGAGGAAGCGATAATCCTTACTAACGACGTTGACGCTGAGGCAGTTGCTGAGGCGATAGCCACTCCTAACGTTGTGCTGTCGGATATTGAGTACGAGATGGATGACGATGATGATTTCGCTGTGGCAGAGGATGAGCCGGGCGTTGAGGTTGTCGGAGTCGTTTGGCCCGAGAGAGAACATAAAAATAAGGTGTACCGCTATGATCCGAACGGCGAGCAGCTCAGGGAAGGTGACGTCGTTCTTGTCCCCTCGCGTGACGCGGCAAAGGAGCGCGATATAATACGCAAGGCGGCGGTTGCCCACCCTAATCACAGAGTTGAGCCTGAACACATAGTCCACCCGTTAAAGAAAATTATCGGTGTGGTTAAGCGCAAGGTTGAGGCAGCGCTCACTCCCGATGTTAATTCGGAAGAATAAATAAAGTAAATCAAAATAAGAAAGGAGAGCAAAGTGATGACCCTTAAGCCGAGAGTTAAGATTTTGGTGGGCGTTTTGCTCTCCTTTATGACTATGTTTGTAGGTGTTGGTTATGCAGCGGTAACCGGTACTCTTGAAATACGCGGTAATACGACTTTTAAGGAAGTCGAAATCCTTTACGTTAGAGATGCTTCCATATCGTCAGGCAAGGGCGAGATTACATACGCCTATGGGGCAACTCACGGCAATCCCGCGGGTCTTATGGATGCGACTCTTGATTTTTCCTCATCGAATACCGTTTCTGTTTTCGTTACAATAAAACATAATAATACAACAGCTACCGAAGGTCTCGTATATAAGGACCACACGCTTCTTGGCGGTACAGGCTCTGATAGCTTTGCTTCAAAGATAAAAATAACGAACATGTCGCCCGAGACGTCGAAGGAGTCTCCTCTGACTCTTGGCGGCAGTATGACCTTTACGGTAACGTACACCTACGATGCGTCGGCAGACCCCGACGGTGATAAAAAAATTGATATAAGCCACAGCTACAATTTCGTTTATGCATCAGAGGCAGAGGCGGAGAAGGCTACGGTAAACGGAGTTCTTGATGCCTTTGACAATGCGGTCAACGGTGACGATATTACCATAGATTACGACGCGCTTGCCGAAGCAATGCAGAAGGAGCAGAGTAAAAAGTACGGAATCGTCGACTATATCGGTAACGTTGTCGGTGCGGGTAACGAGGATACAACGTTTGTTGAGAGCGTCTTTGGCGATACGTTGAACAGCGTTGCCTTCGGTGACGAAGAGCCGACGAAATGTACCGTTATGATTAAGCGCCTTGATACAAACGGTGACGGTGAGTATGACCGAATCGTTCTTTACATAACTCCCGATACATTGAACGGAACCGTGACGACCAGAGAAGGTTGGTTTGGCGGTGAAACCGTATCTAAAGAATCGGACGGAAGCGTAACCGTTTATGCCGCTGTCTTTGACGTTAATGAATCGGGCGAGTGGGTTCACCGCGGAGATATATATAAGGGCGTAGCGGAAACGAACACGTATTATCAGCCGGTTAATGAGAATTATACGAGGGTCAATAGCCTTGATAACGTAACTTCGGGCTATACGGAATCTTCCAGCTGGGGAACAACGACCAGAGTTTATAAATGTGACTCTGTTTACACGGACTCATGGCGCTCCGTCGCGGGAGAATATACCGAAGATGGCATTACGTATTATATAACTACGGGAATGGAAATTAACGCTGTAATAGATAGGTATAACCAAGCAACGAATAAGTAAAAAATGAAAAACGCACCGAAATTTCGGTGCGTTTTAATATACAAAAAATTATCTGAAAATAAACCACAGAAGTATGTAAGAGAGGATAGCTATGGGCGAGAGCATCATAGCGATAAGGATACCCGTCGTAACCTTATCCATAGCGTTCTTCCATTTAGCTGTTTGTGTAATTGCTGAAATCTTATCAAAAAATTTTGCCATAATCAGACTCCGTTCTGCTAAAATAATGCAAAAAATATTTTACTTATAACATTTTACCATATATTTTACTACAAGTCAATACAAAGTAAAAAAATAAGATTGAAATTTTTAATTTATTGTGTTAAAATAAGTAAAGAACATTGTAAAAAAGGTGAAAAAATGAGCAAGCCTCACATCGAAATCGAGAAAAAATATATAATCAAAAAACCCGTAATCTCTGATATGCAGGGATGCGAGGGCTACTTTGCAAGCGAGATAATCCAGACGTATCTTCTTTCGGATAGCGGTGTTACCAGAAGGGTGAGAAGTCGGGAAAGCGCGGGAAAAGTCGTCTACACAGAGACGAAGAAAATAAGAATTGATAAAATGTCCTCCATCGAGGATGAGCGAGAGATAAGCCGTGATGAATACGAGTTTTTGCTTAAAGATGCCGACCCCGCATCACACCCGATACACAAGGTGCGCCACGCTTTCACCTATCAAAATCAGGTGTTTGAGATAGACGTCTATCCTGAGTGGAAAAGCAATGCAATTCTTGAAACAGAGCTTGAAATAAAAGAAAAAACGGTGGAATTTCCACCGTTTATAGAAATCGTGAGTGACGTTACAGGTGATAGAAGATATTCAAACGCCGCAATGTCCCGCATATTTCCAGCGGAGTAAATCTCACTTATGATATCTCTTTCCAGCAAGAATAGTAAACGATTGATATAGCGCTTCGTGTAGCCTTCCCCAAGCTAGGGGAAGGGGGGACCGGCTTTGCCGGTGGATGAGGATGAGGTATACACTTACTTATGATATCTCTTTCCCGCAAGAATGGTAAACGACCGATATAGCGCCTCGTATAGAATAACCCTCATAAGCTGGTGGGGAAATGTCATTTTCGATACCGAAAGACGTATTCTGCATTCGCGCTTTACCTTTTCGGAAAGGCCGTGTGATGAGCCGATAATCAGAGCAATTTTTCCGCACTCGTCGGAAAGTGAGCCGATAAGGGTCGCAAGGGCGGGCGAGTCGTATTCCTTCCCCTCAACGCACAGCGCGATTTTTGCTGCGCCCTTAGGTATTGCCGCAAGGATTTTCTCGCCCTCGCCGTCAAGCGCCGCCTGTATTTGACCTTTATCGTCCTCATTAGCTATGCGCTCTTCTTTTATATTGATTTCTTCGACTCTTGCGTACTGCGAGAGTCTTTTTTTATATTCGCTGACCGCATCTCTGAGATATTCTTCCTTAAGCGTGCCTACGCTGATAACCGTAATACTCGTCATCACTTTATCCTCGCAAGTCTTTCAAGTCCCGACACAAGCGCCTCGACGAGAGCAGTTATATCATCGTCTGTATTTCTGTGCGAGAGGCTTATTCTTATAGAACAGTCAGCCTCTTTTTCACTTCTGCCGAAGGCTATAAGGGCAGGGGAGGAGGCGTGTCCGTTTGAAGAGCAGGCAGAGCCGCTCGAAACGTAAATTCCAAGAGAAGAGAGATAATGCAGCATGGTCTCGCTCTTGATACCGGGCAGGGTAATGTTCAGAATGTGAGGCGCGTGCCTTTTCGGCTTTGTGACAGAAATATCAGAAAGCTCAGCACGCCCTTCAATCAAGGATATCAGCTTCTCTCGAAGCGAGGAAAGATAAGCGTAGTTTGCCCGCACGTTCTGAGAACCAAGTCTTACAGCCTCGCCAAAAGCCGCTATCGCAGGTACGTTTTCCGTTCCGGAGCGAAGGCCTTCCTCCTGACCGCCGCCGAAGATTATAGGCGATATTCCCCTCGTGCGCTTTACCGTTTCTGTGCTGACCAGAGCGCCAACGCCCTTCGGCCCTTCAATCTTATGCGACGATACGGTTATCATGTCAGCGCCGAGTGAGCTTATACTGAATGGAATTTTAAGGTAGCTTTGCGTTGCATCGACGTGAAGCAGCGCCTCCTTTGATTTTTGGCGCATGATGCGAGACACCGCGGGAATGTCGTAATACGCACCCGTCTCGTTGTTTACCATCATCATAGTGACGAGTATTACGTCGGGTGTCATCTCTCGCTCAAGAGCTTGCATATCAATTTCACCGCCGAGAGTGGGAATCTTTACAACCTTAAAGCCCTCTGCCATAAGTTTTGACAGAGGCTCGTTTACAGATGCATGCTCGCCCTCGGTGGTAATTATCTTTGCACCGCGCCCATATCTTTCCTTTGCAAAGGCGCGGCCTAAAATAGCAAGATTGTTTGCCTCGCTCCCCGAAGCGCAGAAGGTAACCGTAGCATTTTTAGCTCCAAGAGATGCGCGCACCTCGCGCCTTGCTCCGTCAAGCACACGCTCCGCTTCAAAGCCGAAGCCGTGAAGAGAAGAGGGATTGCCGTAGCACTCCCTCGAAACCTCAATATATTTGTTAAGTGCCTCGTCACATATTTTAGTCGTTGCGCTGTTGTCAAGATATATATGCCGACTCATTAAAACTTAACCTCGCGAAGAATTTCATTTATCGTATCAAGATGCAGTGAGTACTCGTTCTCCTCTGCCGTGTAGGTGAAAACGAAGCCGTCCCACGTGCTGACACCGAAAATCTGATATACGCGGTATACCGTGTCTCTGTACGTGTAGGAATATTCGTAAGCGATTATCCTGTTTTTTTCAAGATTACCGAAGGTCAGCTCGGGATTTTGGGTAGGAGTCACACCGAAGGCAGAGAACATATCGGCATTATCTCCGGTAAGGTCGGGCATGGTAGCCAGAGTGATGGCGATATCCGTAACCTCGCCGAAGAGACCTTCCATTTCGCTCTTACGCTTTTCCATATAGTCGAGTATGCTGATACCGGTAGAAGATGCTTTTGTTAGTGAAATACTCGCGCGCTCCGATAACCTTGCCTTAACTATACCGCCCACGTTTTCATACGTGAGAGTATCGGGAATATAAAGCTCAAATCCCGACAGAGCCTTGTCCGAAACAAGATGCATCTCTCCCGTAGGATTTGCCGCGCTCTCCCCGCTTGCCTTGTCCGTAAATTCAAAACTCTCTACCGCGAGGCTTACAAGCTCGAGATAGTACTGATAGTCGGAGTTTTCATCGGTCGGGTCGCCGTGCGACGTGTAGGTAAATATGTAAAAATCTCCGTCATTCTTTACGAGTATCTGCCATGCGGCAAGGTTCATTGTCTCGTATTCAAACGTGTATACGAACGATACAGCCTCGTCTGCGTTTCCGAAGGTAATCGGCTTTGCCATCTCGCCTTCAAGCACGGTTATCTCGTAGGGCAGGGTGGACATCTGCTCGCTAAAGTATTCCTCGTACGTACCCTTTGGCGCACTTGCCTTCGTAAAGGTAATCGAAGTGTTGTTTATAGTCGAAACGTAGCTTGCCGCAATCTGACCGTCGTTTGCTATCACCCAGCCCGAAGGAGCGAAGAAGCGATAGCCCTCTTTCTCGTCAATCTTCACGATTTGAAGTCCGTCGGGAACCTCGATTTCACTTTCAGAACACGAGAACATCGCGATGGTCATAATAGCTAATATAAGAAGTAAATAAAATGCTTTTTTCATATTTTTGTAAACTCCTGTTTGCATTTTCCGTACATTTTTAACTTTATTTATAAAAATTCTCAACCTCGCTCTTGAAAAAATCACCGCGAATTTGGTAATTTGAAAAGGCGTCATAGCTTGTTGATGCGGGGGAGAGAATAACCGTGTCGCCCCGCCTTGCATGACTGCAAGCAAGAGCGGCTGCCGCCTTTAGATTTTCGGCAATATAGCAGGGAGCGCACGCATCTACGGCAGAAAGGATTTCGTATCTGTTAGCCCCGGTGATGATTATCTCCCCCGCGCATCTTTTCAGCGGCTCACATAGCTCATCATACGGAACACCCTTTCCGAGTCCTCCGAGTATAACGATTACGTTGCCTTCGAGTGAGTTTAGGGTCGTAGCAGTCCGCGCGGGTGTCGTATCAATTGATGAATCTATAAAATTCACGCCGTCTTTAGAGAAAAATTCTTCGCACCTGTGCGAGAGTCCCTTAAAGCTTTGGGCAAGCCTTAGTATATCGTCCTTTGTTGTATATCCGTCCGCCATGGCAATCGCGGTCATAAGGTTTTTTATATTATATTTTTCGCGGCGCAGAATCTTGTCGGTCGAAATCAGTCCCACGCCGTTCTTGCATATCATGCCCGACTCGACGGTGAGGTATATTTGCGCCTTGAATTTGTCCTTCAGCTCCGAAAACGCGCGCTCCGTGTCGGTCACTCCAAAAAGCTCTCGCCCTTTTGCAAAATCCTCGATAATATCTTGGTCCAGCGAGGCTATGGGAGCGCTTGACTTCTTAAGAAGCCCAAGCTTTGTGCCGACGTACTCCTCGAGTGATGGGTGCCAGTTAAGGTGGTTGGGCGTGACCGAGGTTAACGCGGCTCTGTAAGAAGCAGGGCAGGAATACAAGAGCTGAAAGCTCGAAAGCTCCGCTACGTGCGCCCACGCCGTGTCCTCCAGCGCGTCGCAAAACGGACGTCCCACGTTGCCTATCGGTAAGATTTTCTCACTTTTTTTGCTTAAAAGCTCGGAGAGCATCGTTACCGCGGTGCTTTTACCGTCCGAGCCGGATATGAGAAAGAGCGGCTTATCATTAACGGCTGAAAAATATTCGAAATCCGATGAAAGTATAACTCCGCCCTCTACCGCTGACATAAGCTCGCGTCTGTCGCGTCTTACCGACGGTGAGAGAAACAGTACGTCCTCCGTTATATCGGAAAATGCAAGAGTGCCGTCGTATATTTTTTCCACCTTGACACCTTGCGGCAAAGCACCGATGTCTATTTTGTTATCCGAGCGCAGAGTGATTTTGATACCCTTCGGAACACGCTTCATCAGCGCGAGAGTTGATACCCCCACTCCGAAAAAGCCAACCGTGCGCACTTCTTTACCAAACGTAGAAAAATCAAGCTCTATCATTCGCAAATTACCTTTTATTATAGACTAAAAGTGTGGGATAGTCAATAAAAAGCCGACAAAATTTACAAAAATAAAACAATCCCATGCTTATATTATGAAAAAGCTTGAATTTTGATAAAAGGGCTGTCACATTTGGTAAGACCGAAAAAGACCGAAAAATATTAAAGAACCGTCTGAAATGCGGTGAAACCGCAAATGATATAATTTAAGGTAGAAATCCTACGGATTTCTTTGATTTAATGGTCTTTTTCTACCGCCGTTTC
>JAZOAA010000187.1:0-7404 GCA_045595265.1 Eubacteriales bacterium | reverse complement strand
TTCCCGGCACTTCTTTTGGCACCCGCAACAGGAATCGAACCTGTAACTAACCCTTAGGAGGGGTTTATTATATCCATTTAACTATGCAGGCATGCTATTCAGTTTTGTGTTTGTAGTAGCTAACTCTTAGGAGGGGGTATTATATTCTCCACCGTCGCATAGTCGTCGCGTGGCGCACATAAAGTGCTTCTTCGACTCCTTGCTTTAGGCGGTTTCGCCTTCGCAAAAACAGTTATCAACTGTTTTTGCTTGCCTACATTTAACTATGCAGGCGGATAAATATTAAATTTTGCTATCTCTGAAATACTTATACAGTTTATCATATTATTATCAAAAAGTCAAGGGAAAGTGCAGGATTTTGAAAAAAGATATTTTAGTGTTTGCGAGCTGGCGGAAAACCTTATCGCCAGTGCAAGCATAAAAAAAGACAGTTCCATACGAAACTGTCTTTGGCAGAGGGCTATAAAAAAGATATTTTCGTGCTTTTGTGTTAGAGATTTGAACCCTTGCGGTTTTAAGTGAAATATTTTGCCTTATGGCAAAACGTGAAATAATTTTCTGACGAAAATTGTGAAATATCTCACTTTGTTCGATGTGAAATGAAATTTGCCCACATTCGCGTCAGCGAATATTTCACATTTGCGGAGCAAATATTTCACAGCAAAGCTATTTCACTTGCCCGTAAGGGCAAATTTCGTTGAAAAAATGACAGGTCGAAACCTGTCGTTTTTTCTGGCAGGGGCGCAAGGACTCGAACCCTGGACACCCAGTTTTGGAGACTGGTGTTCTACCGACTGAACTACACCCCTATACACGCGTTATATTATAACAAGTTTTTGCCCGTTTGTCAAGATGTTTTGAAAAAAGTCTTGAAAATCTTAAAAAACTTTCGCTACAAAATATACCGCACCGTTTAGAGTTATAAGAAGGTCAGCGCAAATTTGCGCTGACCTTTTGTGATTTATTCCTGCTCCAGCCAGTTTTTGCCGCTTGTCACCTCTACGGTGAGAGGGATTGAGAGGGAAACCGTGTTTTCCATCTCCTCTTTCAGCAAGGCCTTGACCGTAGGCACGAGGTCATCTCTGACCTCAAGCACAAGCTCGTCATGCACCTGCATAACGATTTTGGCATCAAGACCATCGTTACGAAGTCTGTTATAGACCTTTATCATTGCCATTTTCATAACGTCGGCAGCCGTACCTTGAATGGGAGCATTCATGGCGATCCTTTTACCAAACGCGCGCATAGCGCCGTTCTGTGCCGTAAGCTCCGGTATATATCTGCGCCTGCCAAACTCCGTCACTGTATAACCGAGATTTTTTGCATTTTCTACAACGTCCTCAAGGTATCTGTCAATAGACGGATAATTCATCAAATAATTTTTTATATATTTCGTAGCCTCGGCAACGCTTGTACCGATGTCCTTGGAGAGAGAAAAACCGCTGATTCCGTAGATTATTCCGAAGTTTACAGCCTTTGCGCGCTTTCGCATTTCGCTTGTAACGTACTCCTCCGGAACACCGAATACCGCCGCCGCTGTCTTCTTGTGAATGTCATCACCCGACAAAAAGGCTTCCTTCATGTTGTAGTCATCGGCAATGTGTGCGAGAAGCCTTAACTCAATTTGAGAATAATCGGCATCGACGAGCGTATAACCGTCCTTGGCAACGAAATAGCGACGCATCTCGCGCCCCATCTTCGTTCTTATCGGAATATTTTGCAGATTTGGGTCAGCACTCGAGAGTCTGCCCGTTGCAGTCAGAGCTTGCTTAAAATCTGTGTGTATTCTGTCGTTTTCGTCAGCAACCTCCGGCAGAGCTATCGCGTATGTGCCGCGCAGCTTCGTTACCTGCCTGTATTCCAGTATATCGTCAATGATAGGAGAGACGGAACGTAGTTCCTCCAAGGTTTCCGCATCGGTGGAATAACCGGTTTTCGTCTTTTTCTTTTTATAAGGAAGAGCTAAATCTTCAAAGAGAACCTCTCCAAGCTGCTTTGGCGAGTTGATATTAAACTCTTTTCCCGCTTGAATGTAAACTCTGCTTTGCAAATCAAGAGCCAATTGCTCTAATGCCTCGCCAAATTCTAGCATTTTACTCGGCTCAATTTTGAAGCCGGTCTTTTCAATGCTTGCAAGAATGTTGATGAGAGGTATCTCAATTTCAAACAGAATTTTAGAAAGTCCCTCCGCCTCGATACGCTCACGCATATTTTTTTCTATCTCGGGGAAGAGATGAACGCATACCGCATCTGCTTCTATGGCTTCTGAAGCAAAATTTGCCGCAAGAGAGGCAACAGATGCCGCTTTGCTACCAGGATTTATAACGTAAGAGTAAATTCCCAAGTCGTAAAAAACGGTATCCGTAAGGTCTGCACCCGCCTTATCAAGAGTATGCCAAATCGACTTTGCGTCATAGCATATAATTTTAGATTTTTCAAAAATGTTTGAAATTTCTGCGAGGCTTCCGCTGTAATAAAAAGCGTCGTTTTCTGCGAAAATGTAAACAATTCCGTTCAAAATCTGCAAAGAAAAGTCTTTTTTGTTGGAATTTGCCAACTCTTCGGCTGATGCTTCTTTGAAGCTTACAGATGACGGCGCTCCGACCTTTTTTGGTACGTCTTGCGAACCCTCGGTATCTGATTTCTCGCTTTTCTCGTCAGAGGCAGTCAGCCTTAGCTTAACAATGAGTGAATTAAGCTCAAGCTCTGTGAATTTTCTGAAAAGACCGCTTTTATTGAGTCCCTTGTATTCAAGGTCCTCGAGCGTTAGACCTAGCGGAACGTTTGTGTCGATTTTTGCCAGAGTGCGCGAAAGATATGCGTTGTCCTTGTCGCGCTCAAGCTTTTCTCTCGTTCCCTTGGTTATCCTTTTGTCATCAAGGTTTTCATAAATTCCGTCAAGCGAACCAAAGTTTTGTATCAGTGCTGCCGCGCCCTTCTTACCTATTCCCGCAACACCGGGAATATTATCCGACGAGTCGCCCATAATCGCCTTCATATCAACGAATGATGTGGGCAATATTCCGTATTCTTCTGTAAATTCTTCCGCCTTCATCGCTTTAGTGTCTGAGTTTGTAGCCAAAAGAACCGTAACCTTGTCGTCTATAAGCTGCAAGAGGTCTCTGTCACCTGATAGAACGTAGCTCTCCGTATCCTCGTAGCTGTGAGCCATTTTGGCTACCGTGCCTTGAATGTCATCGGCTTCATATCCTATAAGCTCCAGAACGTGAAGTCCCATAAGAGAAAGACATTCCTTCGCGTCAGGGAACTGTGAGAGAAGCTCCTCGGGAGTCGCATGTCTGCCCGCCTTGTATTCGGGATACATTTCGTGACGGAAGGTTGGGTGCTTCAGGTCGAAGGCAACCGCTGCGTAATCGGGCTTTAATTCCGCGAGGTGCTTTGAAATTATGTTTATCATACCGTAAATAGCATTGGTATGCTTTCCATCCTTGGTTGTAAGAGGACGTATGCCGTAAAACGCTCTGTTAATAATGCTATTACCGTCAATGACCAGTATTTTCTTCATCGTCAGCATCCTTTGCTTTGTCCGAATCGTCCTCGGACGTTATGGTTTCGTTGGTAAATAATTCAAATTCGTAGTTATCGCCGGTGTTGGACTTGCGGTTTTCTACATTAATATTATCGCGCGCGCTCGTGCGCTCGTTTTCGGAGTCTAAAATCTGCTTTTCACGCTGTCTTGCCATTGCGATAATGGCCTCCGCCGTGCTGTTTAGGGCGGTGGGCGAAAGCTTTACTGTAAGTAATATTCTTGCCGTTGCGAAAATCGCAAACGTCAGCATTAAAACGTTATGCACAACGCTTTCCGAAGGTGAGGAGCCGTTTACAACGTAATATATGAGCGACGGGATAGAAGAGTATGCGGCGAGAAACGATGCGATAAGTCCGAAGGCTATATACGGCTTCCACATGGTTCGACCGAGTGATATTCTTGTTTCGTAGAGTAAAAATATCGCAAGTGCGAGGCTCGCCATCTGGTCTGTGGATTTACACGGCGCATTCATGGGAAAGATGGGGGAAAAATAGAGATAAGCCGCATAAGATGAAAGAAAAACGGTGCATATCATGCAAAACGATGCACGAGCGGTGCTGGACTTTCGCTCGACGAATCCGTTCAGGAAAAAGTTAATTATACACAACGGGGAAAGCACAGCGCACAAAAGAGCAAGCAACGTGTGCGGTGCGCGGAAAACCTCTGATGTAAATACAGTACCGTACTCGCCTGCTATTATTGAGAGCATATCTATACTCATAAACGCAAGCGCTACTGCCACAAGTCCGGAGGGCACGTAGGTTTCAGCTGTATCGAAAGACGGGGAAAGACTCATGTCCTTCTCGGCTGCGAATATATAGCTTAAAGAAAAGACGGTAAAAGCGACCGCTATGGCATCGGCAACCGTTATAAGAGTCTTGTCGTTTAAGTATACAGAGCCTACATCAAGTTGAGTTATAAGAGCCGCGCTCCTGAGTGCGACACATATAAGGCATACCGGTATCAAGACTAGGATATAAATAAGTGTTTTCCTTGCAGATTTTGTCATTTTCTAAGGTTTCCTTCATTTAATTATATAACGCGTGCGCGCGTAAATAAACCTTTTTTATTTTACAACATAAATGTGAATAAAGTGTAAATAAATAGGTTATAAAGTAAGTTTTGTGCAATATGCATAAAAATCACCAATAAACTTCGTGAAAGTTTTAAGAAAATAAATTTAACTTTTTTTGTCATAACTATTGATTTTTTTATATTTTTAATGTATAATTATTAGGCTTGATATGCGATGAAGCGGGAGGTGGCTACCCATAGAGGTAGGGAATTTCCGTGGAGTATGTCCGATATTTAACCGGGCGAAGAAGAGTGTTGTCATGCGTGATGCACTGCAAGTACGTTTTCGGTTCGTTAGTCACTGCGGAGGATTTACGAACTGATTTTACCGGGGTTGTTTGATACACCCGAAGCGGTGCGAAACTCATCGCCTTCTTAAAGCGTTTCAAAGCAAAGCCTAATAAGGAGGAAAACAAAATGGCACAGAACAAAATCAGAGTACGTCTTAAGAGCTACGACTCCACGATCATTGACGCCGCAGCGGCAAAGGTTGTAGACGTTGCCAAGAGAAATGGCAGCAAGGTTAGCGGTCCTATTCCGCTTCCTACCGACAAGGAGATCGTAACAATCCTCAGAGCTGTTCATAAGTACAAGGACAGCCGCGAGCAGTTCGAGATGCGTACACACAAGAGACTTGTCGACATCATCGACCCTGCGCAGAAGACTGTTGAGGCTCTTATGAGCATCGA
Organism: Eubacteriales bacterium; assembly: GCA_045595265.1. Taxonomy (GTDB): domain Bacteria; phylum Bacillota; class Clostridia; order Oscillospirales; family CAG-272; genus UBA1740. The sequence goes on along the minus strand of JAZOAA010000187.1, from coordinate 2,091 downwards.
GCTTCCCGCCGGTGTTGAGATCGAGATCAAGGCTTAATTCGGGAAACCGATAGGGGAAGCTTCAAATCCCTGGGATTTTATCCCAAAATTTAATTTACCACGGCCTCGTGGTCACGTTGACGGTTGCCTAAAGGCAAAATTCAAAACCGCCAACCAATAACTAACGGAGGAAAAATGAAAAAAGGCATTATCGGTAAGAAGCTGGGCATGACTCAGATCTTCGACCAAAAAGGCAACGTGATACCCGTAACCCTGATTGAAGCAGGTCCTTGCGCGGTAGCACAGAAGAAGACCGTCGAGTGCGACGGCTACAACGCTCTTCAGCTTGCGTTCGAGGACGTTAAAGAGAAGAACGTAAACAAGGCAAAGCTTGGCCATTTCAAGAAGGCTGGCATTACCCCCAAGCGTCATCTTAAGGAGTTCAGACTCGAGGATTGCAGCGCGTACGAAGCAGGTTCGGTAGTAACCGTCGATACCTTCGCCGAAGGCGAGAAGGTCGACATCACAGGTATTACCAAGGGCCGCGGATATACCGGTTGCGTTAAGAGATGGGGACACAAGATCCTTAGAATGACTCACGGTACAGGTCCTATCCACCGCCAGTGCGGTTCCATGGGTCCTATCTCTGACCCCTCTCGTGTTTACAAGAACAAGAAGATGGCTGGTCAGTACGGTAACGAGCAGGTTACTATTCTTAATCTCGTAGCAGTTAAGATTGATGCAGAAAAGAATCTTATCGCAGTGAAGGGTGCAGTTCCCGGCGCAAAGGGCGGCATCGTGTTCATTCGCGATTCGGTTAAAGCATAACGGAAGGAGGAATAAACGATGCCTAATATGAAAGTTGTTAATATGGCGGGTAAAGAAGTTGGCGAGATCGCCCTTTCTGAGAAGGTCTTCGGCGCAGCAGTAAACGAAGCAGTCCTCCACACCGCAGTAAGAGCTTATCTTATGAATCAGAGACAGGGTACACAGTCCACCCTTACCCGTTCGGAAGTATCCGGCGGCGGTAAGAAGCCCTGGAAGCAGAAGGGTACCGGTCACGCAAGACAGGGTTCTACCCGTTCTCCTCAGTGGACTCACGGCGGTATCGCACTTGGACCTAAGCCCAGATGCTATCGCGTAAATCTTAACAAGGGCCTCAAGAGAGCTGCTATGTTCTCCGCTCTTTCCTCTAAGGTTGCAGGCGGCGAGATGGTTGTTGTTGACGCTATCACCGCTACCGAGTACAAGACCAAGGCTATGGTCGAGATGCTCGGCGCAGTAGGCGCAGCGAAGAAGACTCTCGTGGTTCTCCCCGAGGTTAACGATTTCGTTGTTAAGAGCCTTGCAAACATTGAGGGCGTTAAGTCTACCCAGTGGAACACCATTAACGTATACGACATTCTCAACTGCGACACTCTTGTTGTAGCTAAGGATGCGGTTGCTAAAATTGAGGAGGTATATGCAAGATGAAGTCTATTGCAGATATCATTGTAAGACCTCTTATCACCGCGAAGAGCATGGACGGCGTTGCTAATAAGGTTTACACCTTTGAGGTTGCCGCAGACGCTACCAAGGCGGACGTTGCCCTGGCGGTAGAAAAGATGTTCAAGAAGACCAAGGTTGCAACGGTCAATATTATTAATATGAAGAAGAAACCCAAGAGATACGGCGTTCACTTCGGTTACACCAGCGAGTGGAAGAAGGCGGTTGTTACTCTTACTGCTGAGTCCGATCCCATTGAGTTCTTCGAGAGTATGAACTGACGAGGAGGTAGAAAGTAATGGCTACAATTAAATACAAACCGACGACCCCGTCGCGCAGAAATATGATGAGCCCCTCCTTCGACGAAGTAACTAAGTTCACTCCCGAGAAGAGCCTCATCGTTAAGAAAAAGAAGAATGCTGGCCGTAACAGCTACGGCAAGATCACCGTTCGTCATCACGGCGGCGGTAACAAGCAGAAGTACAGACTTATCGACTTCAAGAGAAATGCTGACGAGTCCGCAAAGGTTCTCGGCATTGAGTACGACCCCAACAGAACCTCCTACATCGCTCTCCTTGAGAACGACGAGGGTAAGAAGAGCTACATCATCGCTCCCGTTGGTCTTAC
>JAZOAA010000186.1:0-4770 GCA_045595265.1 Eubacteriales bacterium | reverse complement strand
CACGGGCGGCGAGGTTATCACAAGCGAGCTCGGTCTCGAGCTCAAGGACGCGTCGGTTGCACAGCTCGGCCGCGCAAGACAGGTTAAGGTTAATAAGGAAAACACCATTATCGTTGGCGGTGCAGGCGACAAGCAGGCAATTGCCGACAGAGTAAATCAGATAAAGAGCGCAATCGAGGTTACTACCTCCGAGTTTGATAAGGAGAAGCTCACCGAGCGTCTTGCTAAGCTTGCAGGCGGTGTTGCTGTTATCAAGGTTGGAGCTGCTACCGAGGTTGAGATGAAGGAAAAGAAGCTTCGCATTGAGGACGCTCTTAACGCAACCAAGGCTGCTGTTGAGGAAGGCATCGTTGCAGGCGGCGGAGCTGCTCTTGTAAACGTTATCTCCGCTGTTGAAGCGGTTGCAAACACTCTTGAGGGTGACGAAAAGACGGGCGCTATGATAGTTGTTAAGGCTCTCACCGCTCCCATGAAGCAGATTGCCGAGAACGCAGGACTTGACGGTTCTGTCGTTGTAGCAAAGGTTCGTGAGTCCGGCAAGGCAGGCTTTGGTTTTGATGCTTATAACGAGAAGTACTGCGATATGCTCGAGTGCGGTATCGTTGATCCTGCTAAGGTTACACGCTCTGCTCTCCAGAACGCAGCATCCATAGCTTCCACCGTTCTTACCACCGAGGCTGTCGTTTCGGATAAGAAGGAAGAGAAGGTAGCTGCACCGGCTGCACCTGACATGGGCGGCATGTACTAATTTTTGCGAATCGCTTCAGAGTTTTTCCGCTTGACGTAGGTATCTACGGCTGGCGCAGAAAAATCCTCGCGCTTCATCAAAAATGATTTTTATAAAAATAAAGGGCTTCCCCAGTTTATTTTGAGGAAGTCCTTTGCTTTTTGTTTAGTCGTCTATACAAATATCAATGCCATTGACTGAAACAGGTCCGCTTACCCTTATCATTATGTATTTTTCACCGTTTACGGTTTTCGTTGAAACAAGGTCGCGATGCTCGGGATCTATCTTTATGCTTACCTCGGGAGTTTTCATCTCGAATTTGTTTTGTGAAACGATGTTTTTCGGTGCTATTTGCGCGCCCTTTCCGAAGCTTTCGTCAAAGGTTTCAGAGAACTTCTTAAGGCTCTCGTCACTTACACCGCAGCCTGTAAGAACGTCGGATACAGTAGATTTTGTTATAACGAGGGGCTGTGGGTCGCGCGACTCCTTGTGAACCTCAATCATATCGGCAACCTGCTCGTGCACCGAGCGCACAAGCTCAAGACTGCACTCGTCACCGAGAGATTCTGTAAGAGCATGGTCGAAAGATGACTTTTGAGTTTTTTGAGGCATTGGAGCGCTTTTGCCAAAGACCTTTTCCGTAAAGGCGGGATAAGAGTCAGATGTGCTTTTTGTATAATACAATGCGCTGTAAATGTTTGTCTGCCTGTCGTCAAAGCACGGAAACATAAATCCAAGCTCCGGCGAGCAGAGAATTGAGCTAATAGACGCAGAGTGAAACAGCGCATCGGATTCACGGAATGAAAGACCTCCAGCAGAATCCTTAAGAGGACACACCGCACATACGACGTATGAAAAGATACTGTTCGAATCTGCGCCCTCTCCGTCTGAATGGTACGACGGCACGTCGTAAACGTCATTTGCAAGCAAAATTACGTAATTACCTTCAATATTTACGCTCTCGATTACAGATTTATAAAAAGCATCAAGCGCCTCGGTATTACCATCATCGCCTTTTCGAAGAGACATAAGCAGTTTATGCTCATCTGTATCAAGCACGTCCTTTGTTGAAAACTGAATTTCGTTAAGCCTTGTGCCAAGACCCCCGGACAAGGTTTTTTTCATTACTCCCAAAAGCATTTCGGAAACCACCGAATCGGTAAGACCTAAAACTTGGGAAATTTTAGCGACAATTTGTTTGTTTGAATTGACAAAGCAACCTACGATGCGCATAATACTGCACTTATCGGGTCGAAAACGTCGCTTTATCTCTCGTAATTCTCTTTCTGTCATTTAAGTGTTCCTTTTATTCTGAAAACAGTATTTCACGAAGCCCTGAGACGTCCGTTAAGTAAAAATCACAGTTTTTTCTCATAAAACTCTCAATTTCCGGAATATCATAAGCCCAACCCGCAGCCGCAAATGCAACTCCCGCGGATTTTGCCATATCGTACCCCGGCTTTAAGTCATCAACGACCAGAATTTCGGAAGGTTTAAGGTTAAACTTCTCCATGAGGTCAAAAATCGTATCCGGAGCAGGCTTTCTCATATCTTTCGGTATGTCCCAGCCGTATATAATATCAGGTGCGGGAAGAGAATTATGCTTCCAATCGCGCTTGATATACTCGGTATATGAGTGCGAATCAACCGCTACTATTCCGCCCTCAGACTTAAAGTCAGAAATTATCTCGCGTATACCGCGGAAGGATGTGGGGATATGATTTTTTACAAAATTTACCCAGTACTCTTCCTCGCACACAAGCTCTTCGGAGTTAAGTCCGACCTCGTCTACCAGAAGTGACATTATTCCGGGCTGAAAATTCTTTATAAAAAAGCTCTCCAGCGTGTAGTTTTTAACAAGATTTGGACGGAATTTTTCAAGATACTCTATGAAAGAAGGGTAGTGTATAGATGCCGTGCTGTTTACAACGGTATCGTCATGGTCAAGAACCAAGCATTTATAATTTATCATTCCATATTCATAAAGCTGACCTTCGGAGTCGCGAGCGTGCAGTCGCTCCTCTGTACTGTCAGCGTCTTTCCTCTCATTATAGATTCCCATCTCTCGCGCTTGCCGCCAAATGAGATTTCTGTCAGCGCGTCACATTCGCCAAAGGCGTCCTCGTCCTCAATCTCACGAAGGTCCTTCGGTATAGCTATTCTTGCGAGTGACGAGCATCCGACAAAGGCATCAAAGCCGATAGACTCAACACCAAATGGCAGTATCAAATTTGTAAGAGATGAGCAGCCTTTGAAGGCTCTGCGCCCGATTTTGACAAGTTTGGTTGGCAAATCGACAACTTTAAGCGAGCGACAGCCCTCGAAAGTAGATTCGTCGATAAGTCCCATGTTGTCAGAAAGTTTAACGCCCTCGAGCGAAAAGCAATTGGCAAATGCATTAAATTCAACGAGAACACAGCTGTCGGGAATGGTTATATCAACAAGGTTAAAGCAGTAGGCAAACGCGCCTGAGCCTATCATAACTATGCTCTCGGAGAGCTTCACTCTTGTAAGAGAAGCACAAGCCTCAAAGCACCCCTCGCCTATTCTCTTTACCGAATCGGGTACGGTTATTTCCGTGAGAGAGGGGCAGGACGAGAAAGCCTCGTCGAGAATTTCCTCGGTGCCGTATTCAATGACTACCTTGCGTAATTTTTGGCAGCCGGAGAATGCGCAGGCAGAAATTTTCTTAAGCGAACGAGGAAGATATATCTCTTCAAGGCATTCATTGTCACGAAAAGCGTTTTCCGCAATTTCGAGGATGCCCTCGGGTATTCTGATAACGCGGTTTTCCGCCGTGTCCTCGTAGCTACCCGAGAATATTACCTTCATTTCTTCATTTTGTGTCATAGTTTTCAGTTCAGCTTTGCAATTGCCGCCTTGAGTGACTCACGTACCTCAAGATATTTTGCAAGCTTTGCGCGCTCGCCTTCAATGACTGCGGCAGGAGCCTTTGCTACGAAGCCCTCGTTTGAAAGCTTCTTTTCAATCCTTTCTATTTCAGAATCGTTCTTCTTCATTTCAGCAGCGAGTCTTGCTCGTTCCTTCTCGAAGTCTATAACCTCGGAAAGCGGAATATACAGGTTACCCGCATCTGTCGCTATCATTACAGCGTCATCGGACGTATATTCGTCAGTAATTATAAGCTCGGAGGTTGATGCAAGCTTTAAGAGTATCTTCTCAGCTCTCTTGAAGGTGTCCTCGTATTTTGTAACAACAAAGAGCTTCGCTTTCTTTGAGGGAGGAACGTTCATCTCGGCTCTTCTCTGGCGGATAGCTGTTATAGAGGTGATTATTCTCTCGACGTCAGCCTCCTCGCTCTTGTATACAAGTCCCTCGTCGTATGCGGGATATGCCGATATCATGATGGACTCGTCTGTGTGAGGAAGAGCTTGATATATTTCTTCTGTAATGAAGGGCATATAGGGGTGAAGAAGCTTGAGTATACCGGTAAGCACCTTAACAAGCACGCGCTTTGCGGTAAGGGCAGCCGCACCGCCTTCGAAGATACGGCTCTTTGCCATTTCGATATACCAGTCGCAGAAGGTGTCCCAGCTGAACGAATATATCTCGGAGAGCGCAACGCCAAGCTCGTAGTTATCTACGTTGTCGTTTACGGTTTTAGCAAGAGCGTTGAATTTAGAAAGAATCCACTTGTCCTCAATTGCAAGCTCGTCCTCGCTATAAGGCGCAAGAAGCTCCTCGTCAGACTCCGTAAGGTTCATAAGAACAAAACGCGATGCGTTCCAGAGCTTGTTAGCAAAGTTTCTTGCCGACTCGATTTTCTCATCGGAGAATCTCATGTCGTTTCCGGGTGCGTTACCGGTTGCCAGAGCAAATCTCAACGCATCAGCGCCGTACTGCTCGATAATCTTCAAGGGGTCAATGCCGTTACCGAGCGATTTTGACATCTTTCTGCCCTTTGCATCTCTTACAAGACCGTGAATAAATACGGTAGAGAAGGGCTTCTCGCGCATATGGTGCATAGCTGAGAATATCATTGTTGCAACCCAGAAGAATATGATATCATAGCCTGTTAGGAG
>JAZOAA010000185.1:0-12427 GCA_045595265.1 Eubacteriales bacterium | reverse complement strand
TAGAAAGCACAAACGGCGACCGATACTACATAAATTCTTACATCACCGTCGAGCGAGACGTATGATACAAGCAACAGTCCTAAAAAGAAAATAACGGTTTTTATGGCTGCGAATATTTCCGTTTCTAACCCTGAGCGCGTTTTTTTGTTATCATCATTTTTTTCTAAACGAGTAAAAAGACTTCCATCGTATATAAACGAGCATTTTAGGGCGAAAATAAGCATTTTTGCGTATTCGATTAACAGATAGCACGTTGTGCAAAAAAACGAAAAAAAGCACCCATAAACAGCGGCAGAAAGTATGGAATAATAGGTTTCTTGTATGCTAAACGTATTCATGCCTTGAATTTCGATAAGATAGAAGTGCGCGGTTTCTGTTTGGAAAAATATAGAGAGTCTATCTCACCGGTAACGATTATCTCGCCTTCTTCTTTTGTAAGACTGACAATTTTCATGTTTTTCCCTTCGGCACATAGCTTTCCCAGCATTGTATCCACCGTTATATAATCGTCTCCAAAGCCGACAACACCTTTTACACCGCTGATTTTTAATAGCGCTCTGTCGTTTAACGTAAGCGTACATTTATCATTATTTTCAATCATTTTATTCTCCGTTCACATAATAAAACAGTGCATATCCCAATAAAGAATATGCACTGAAAATCGATATTATGCATCGGTTTCGGAGATGACCTCGTACATTCCGACAGCTTCTGTTTTTTTAGTGGTTTCCCTAATATCAAGAACTTTGACCGAGATGCTTTTAGCACCAAATGTTACGGTGATAATATCACCAACTTTAACGTTATACGATGCTTTCGCGCTTTTTCCGTTAACGGAAATACGCTCTGAATCGCAAGCGTCATTAGCCACGGTACGTCTTTTAATAAGTCTTGAAACCTTTAGGTATTTATCAAGGCGCATAAATTATGCGTTTACCTGATCCTTGAGTACCTTGGATGCGGTGAAAGCGGGCTTCTTTGCAGCTGCAATCTTAATGGTTTCGCCGGTCTTGGGGTTACGACCCTCTCTCTCAGCAACGGCCTTAACCTCGAAGGTACCGAAACCTATAAGCTGAACCTTGTCACCATTCTTGAGTGCGTTAGCGATTGCAGCGATTGTTGCGTTAACAGCAGCTTCAGCAGCCTTCTTGGAAAGCTCAGCCTCCTGCGCAACTACATTGATAAGATCTGTCTTGTTCATGGGTTTATACTTCCTTTCAAAATAAAATGCTAAATAAATTATAGCAATAACACGTTAAAAAAGCAATAGCATTAAAATTTTTTTTGATACTTTTCAAAAAAAATTCGTCTTATTTTCTATATTGCTTAACTGAAATTTGTATATTTTGCCATCATTTTAATTTTACCGGGAGTTACTGCTCCTAGTAAAACAAGGAAAACTATATATATCAAGGCACAAACGGCCATCGCTAAAGGAAGAGATGCCGTGCCAAAATCTATTAAAATAGTATCGTATAAATATCGAGAACTCAAGACTGAAACCGTGCCGAGTAACAGAGGCAGGTACATTGTAGATATCAAAGGAACACCTTCGCCGGTAATCTTTATTAGCAAAAGCACTGAAACAATGAGAGATACACCGTATGATAAAACTGTTCCCAGTGGTGCTCCGGAAATTCCGTAATTTTCGTTTCCGAGTAATATATTGCTAACAAAAATCTTTACGATAGAGCCTGCAATCATTGCAAAAAGAGCGGCTTTGCCGTGACCGAGTGACTCTAATGCCGAATTTGTTACAAGTAAAGCTGCCATGAATATTACACCGCCTGATAAAATTGACAGAAGCGGTGCTCCGTTGTCTATGCCGGAGTTTCCAAATAATAGGGACAATATTTCCTTGGAATATACTACCGCTCCTATCATAAGCGGCGCGCAAGCGACCATCGAAAATTCTAAAGCGCTCTTAAGAGAATCAAAAAAAAGCTTTCTGTTGTTAGACGAGGCCGCGCCGGTAAGTAATGGCATAAATGAAACGGATATAGGCGTTATTACGGATATAATAAGGTTGAATATTGATACTGCCAAAGTAGTATAATTGCCGTACAAGGCGGACGCTTCGGAGGCGGTGTATCCAATTTCCTGCAAGCGGCGCATTATCAATGTTAAATCAATTATCCCGCTAAGGCTCATAAGTGCAGCGCTTGCGGTAATGGGTATGGAAATTTTGAAGATACGCAAAAGTATTTTCGAGCATCCTGTTTTACCATTCTGCTCTGAATTATAGGCTGTATTATTGTTTTTTGAGTTTGCATACAGAAAAACAAAGCCGAAGGCGCATCCAAGAGTAACACCTAAAATAGTCATTGCTGATATGATTGGCAGAGGTAATCCTAAAGCTAAAGCCAGGTGTGCAAATATCAATCCGAATACGAGTTTTCCTGCCCCTTCAACAATTTGCGAAAATGCAATAAGCGTCATTCTCATTCCGGAGCTTAAATATCCCCTGAGAACACCGGAGAGTGATACAAAAATTATTGAAGGCGCAACCGCGATCATAGTGGCTCTTGATTCGGAGTTGCCTATAAATTTGGAGAGTGGTGCGGAAAAAACGATAAAAAGCAGACATACCAGTATTCCGAGAAGCAAAAATGCTTTGCCAGCTATTTTCAGCACTTTTTGCGCGTGTACTTCCCTTTCATCTCCGAATTTTTCTGAGATCAATATCATAATCGCCTTAGGCACGCCGGCTGTGCACAGTAAATAGAAAAATGCATATACCGTATATGCCGAATTAAAGTAACCCATTCCTTCATCGCCCAGTACGTTGGCCAAAGGAATTTTATACAGAACACCTAAAAGCTTTACAATAATCGTGGCAAGCGAAAGAGATAAAGCTCCTCCGATAACGCCATATCTTTCGGCGCCATTACTTTTTAAGCTCAAAGACACAGTTGTATCCTCCGAAAAAAGAAAAGATTTACTAAAATATATTAGCAAATCTCTTCATTTATAATTATATATTAATAAAATTCACTTAATCTTCATTTTTTTCAAAGAATTCGAGAATTTCTTTCTTTTGAGCTTCCTTTTCTTCATCCGTCATGCGAAGATATTCATAAGGGTATTTCGGTCTGAAAAGCCTCTTCATCTGCGGCTTGGTAACAAAGGGTTCGTTGCATTTAACCAATTTTGTAACCGCTCCTGCGCCAACGGCAAATATCGTTTGAATCTCTTCCATCATATAGATGTTATAAAGTCCCTCGTGGCCTTCCAGTGAGAATCCGACGTTTTCCAGGTTTCCAACGGTATTCTTTTGTCTATACATATAATACGGTTTATATGAAGCGAACTTCGTTTTGATTTGAGAATATGAAACGCTTTTTGCAGCATCTCCGCCCGAAAGCGAGTAAACTCCGGTGTTGTTACGCAAAACGTCAGATGCCTTCTTTACCGAGAACGTATGTACCGTTATATTTGTGGGTTTAAGGTCTATAACTTTATCAATAGTTTCGGAGAAGTTCTTAAAATCATCTCCCGGAAGCCCCGCAATCAAATCTACGTTGATATCTTTTATACCCGAGTCCTTTGCAAGCTCGTAGGCGCGGTAAAAATCGTCAACAGTGTGTCTTCTGCCGATTTCCTCGAGTATCGTGTCATTAAGCGTTTGCGGATTGACGCTGATACGGGTAACGCCGTGCGTTTTTGCAACTTCGAGTTTTTCTTTTGTAATAGTATCGGGTCTGCCCGCCTCCAGCGTAAATTCCTGAAGTGCAGACGTGTCAACATGCTCCTCTATTTTTTCAAAAAGGCGCTCTAGCTGCTCGTGAGAGAGCGTGGTCGGTGTTCCGCCACCGATATATATAGTGGTAAGCTTTAACCCGAGCCTTTCTATAGTATCAAGTGTGTCATCAATATCTTTAAGGAGTGTTTCGAGATATTCGTCAATCATCGAAAGCAGTCTTTTCGTTGTATATGAAACGAAGCTGCAATAGGCGCATCTTGTTGGGCAAAAAGGTATGGAAATATATAAGGAACAGCTGTCCTTGGGCATTTTCTTGATTTGCTTCATTTCAGCGGTAGCAACGGAAACGGCAAGAGCTGCTTTTTGAGGAGTGAGGAAGTATTCGTCCCTCAAAATTTTTTTGGTCTTGATAATACCCTTTCCTGATGCAAGAAGCCCGGCGGCCACCTTCGCAGGTCTTACGCCTGTAAGAATACCCCAAGGCGGCGTATGGCCAAGTAAATCGTTGCCCGCGGCAAATATTGCACGTCCGACAGCGATTGCCTCGTGTGTGGCTATCGTTACAGGCTCACTTGCGTTTACCGTCTCGGTGGCCTCGCATATTTTATCGTTAAGCTTTATGCATACGTAGGCTGTAACCGAATTGTCAACAGTATCTCTGCTGACGTCGACAGTCATTTCAGGAACACCTTCCGCAGTCTGTTCTCCCTCGCCGAACGTTGAACCGGGAAAGAATACCATGCATAAGGTTTGAACGTAATATCTGTTTATATCACCACTGACATTCAGTATCATAGCTTATCCTTTTTTCAAAAGTATTTTTGAATCCATCACAATCGTAACAGGTCCGTCCGTCGACATTTCAGTTCTCATATCAGAGCCGAATATACCGGCACAGCAGTATTTTACTCGCTCGCCCATCTTTGCAACAAAATAATCGAACAGCTGCGATGCTCTGGTCGGCTCTTCGGAAGAAAAGTAATCGGGACGGTTACCGTGTGCGTAATTTGCGTTTAGCGTGAAATTAGATACCGCCATTACCTCGCCCGAGACGTCATTAACAGAAAGATTCATTCTATCGTTCTCGTCGGTGAATATACGTAACTTTGATATCTTTTCTGCAAGAGCGAGCGCGTCAGACTCGTTATCGCCCTTCGCAACTCCGAGAAGAATATAAAGACCTTTCCCGATTTTGCAGGTGAAATTACCGTCAGAATAAAGCGATGCACTATTAACTCTTTGAATAACAGCTATCATATGTATCTCCGAAATTTAATTATTACCCCGAATAACCTCTGCTTACTGAGATTACCTTAGGCACGGAGCGAAGCCTTGAAACTATTGAATCATAATGAGAAACACTTCGGCAGGTAACACCAACGTTGATAATGGTTTCTCCGTTTTTCAACGCCTGGGTGTTTATCTGGGTTATCGAAACCCTCATATCTGCAAGCGCTACCGAAATGCCTGCAATGACACCGATACCGTCCTCTGCTTTGATTTGAATCTTTGCCTCGTACGTTTCGCCGGACTGTGTGGTGTCTGCGTTTCTCTCCCACTCTGCCTTAACCCATCTTGCAAGATTTTCTTCATTTCTGGATTGGATAACGTTTGGACAGTCGCTTTTGTGTATAGATACACCGAAACCGCGAGTGATAAATCCTACAATCTTATCACCCGGAAGAGGATTACAGCATTTTGCGAATTTGACCTGACAACCGCTTTCTCCGTCTATGATGATTCCGGCTGATGATTTTAGTCTCTTGTTGTATGTCTGAAGCTTGATTTTGCTTATTTCATCCTCGGCGCTTGCAGGCATCTCCTCTTGTACAAAGCGCTTCTCTATTTCTTCTTTGATCTTAGGTATGAATCTTTGAAGCGTGATACCGCCAAATCCTAAGGTGTTGTAGAAATCGTCCGCGTTATTTATACCTACTCTTTTTGCTATTATGGTGATGATCTCGTCGATTTCATCGTCAGATATAGCTCTCGCAAGCTTTCGAAGCTCTTTTTCCACCTCTTGTCTGCCTACCTGAATGTTTTCCGGACGGCGTTCCTTCTTAAACCATTGGCGTATTTTGCTTCTCGCTTGTCCTGTTTTTACAATTTTCAGCCAGTCACGGCTTGGGCCTTTTGCGGACTGAGAGGTGAGAATTTCGATAATATCACCGTTTTGCGGTGTTTTATCAATCGGAACTATTACTCCGTTTATTTTTGCCCCTACCATTTTGTTTCCTACGGCGGAGTGAATGGCGTATGCAAAATCTATCGTCGTAGATCCCTGTGGCAAAGAGATAACGTCACCCTTAGGAGTAAATACAAACGTTTCATCGTGGAAAATATCTGTTTTGAAGGAATGAATAAATTCATCGGGGTCGCGAGTATTTTCGTCGGATTCGAGAAGCTGGGAGATCCAGCGTAGCTTCTCATCAATATTGGCGTCGGCTTTTTCACCGGTTTTGTACTTCCAATGTGCAGCGATGCCGTACTCGGCTTCCTCGTGCATTTCTCTTGTTCTTATCTGAACTTCAAACGGAATACCGCTGTGACCGATTACAGTCGTATGAAGAGAACGGTAAAGGTTGGGTTTCGGAGTTGAAATATAGTCCTTGAATCTTCCGGGAATAGACTTAAACATCTCGTGGACAAGTCCGAGCGCTGTATAGCACTCAAGCTCTGTGTCAACGATTATTCTGAGCGCGTAAAAGTCGTATATTTCATCGAAGGCCTTATTTTGCGAATACATCTTTCTGTAAAGGCTGTAAACCGATTTTACGCGTCCCTCTATTTCAAAACAAATCTTGTTTTCACGAAGCTTTTCACACAAAAGATTTTTTGCTTCTTCGATGAACGAGAAGCTTTGTCCGTACTTTTTATCAATGGCTTCATGAACTTCCTCATATCCTACGCTGTCAAGATAAAACAGGCTTATATTTTCAAGCTCCTGCTTTATTCTCTGTATACCCAAGCGGTGTGCCAAAGGAGCGTAAATATACATGGTTTCAAGCGCGATAGCACGCTGTCTGTCCTCTTTTTTAGCAGAAAGAGTACGCATATTGTGAAGTCGGTCGCAGAGCTTTATGAAAATTACTCTGATGTCTTTATTCATTGCCAAGAGCATCTTGCGTATGTTCTCGATATGCGCCTCTTCCTTATCGGCAACCTGAACTTGAATTATTTTAGTTAAGCCGTCAACAAGCATGGAAACGTCCGCACCGAACATCTTCTTCAATATGTCAAGATTAGTCTTATCCGCACAGTCCTCAACGGTATCGTGAAGAAGTGCCGAACATATTGAGTCTGTATCAAGTCCAAGCTCCGCGGCGATGCGCGCAACTGCAACCGGGTGGCTTATATAAGGCTCGCCACTCAAACGGAACTGTCCAGCGTGGAGCGAGTCTGCGTAATTGTAAGCCGTCGTTATTTTTTCAACATCGTAATTTTTCTCGCTTTGTTTCAAAAAGTCGAGAAGTGAAATCATTTCAATATACATAAGCGTTTCCTAATGAGCAAAGTATCATGCCTCGCGTATTAGCTGCTGACGCAATCTGCGAAGCAGAGTGGATTTATCAAGCTCGGTCTTTGAGGAAGTATAATGAATGTCAAATTCGTATACCTCATCAGAGATTTCGTTTATGGTGACAAGATTCAATTCTTTGAACACCATGATAATAATTTTAAGTTTTGCGTAGTTAATTTCTCTCGTGTCAGTCTCACCGGTAAAACGAGAGGTTATATCTCTGTGAGAGAGAACGGTGTGTCCCGCTCTCTGCGAGGCGAGCATAAGCTTGTATACAGCTGCAAAATCATCTCTTGTCGGAATGATACCCTCACTTTCGCTAAAGCGCGCTCCTGCACGTATTTCATCAAAGCGCTTTCTCTGCTCCATGAATATCTCTTCCTGCGATTTTGAAGGCTTAACGTCACGAACGATAAGCTGCACAGATTCTCTGTCGCCCCATTCGTTTATATCGAGGTTAAATAATATATCAATCTTATCTCCGACATACAGACCCAGCGAGTCGGGAGAGTTGGAAAAATACATAGCCGAAATTGTGTGGCGTCCGTCACCAACCGTAAGCTTTGTGTGTTTACCGTCGCTGATTCCCGATATTTCAAGAAGTGAAACCGAACGCAAAATCAATACCGGAACGGGATTGCTTACACCGTAAGGCTCAAGAAGCTGCATACCCTTGGCAAGTGCGAGAGTGATATCCGAAAACGATATTTCGTAATCCGCTTCTACGGTGGGAATAAGGTCGTCTTCGTTCAGAATTTCTTTTGCATATTCGTTTATTTTTTTACGAAACAGCGGAAGCGATTCTCTTGTAACAGACAGTCCTGCCGCAAGCTCGTGCCCGCCAAACTTAACCAGATGTTCGCTGCAATGGTAAAGCGCATCAACAAGATTCATTCCTTTAACGCTTCTGCCGGAACCCTTACCGACGTCCTCACCGCAAGGCACGGCAGAATCGTTTCCCTCAAAGGAAACCAAAATTGAGGGTCTGAAATGCTTCTCTGTAATTCTCGAAGAAACGATTCCTATAACTCCGTGGTGCCAATCATTCGCATCAAGAACTATTACGGGGTTGTTTTTAATATCATAGTCCTCGATCATTTTTGCGGCTTCGCGCATTATTTTATTTTCTTCCGCCTGGCGTTCCTTATTGGTTCTGCAAAGCTCGTCTGCTATTTCTATAGCTCTTTCTTCATCATCTGTTAAAAAGAGCTCAACAGCCATAGAAGCCGTGCGTATTCTGCCCGCGGCATTTATACGGGGGGCGAGTGTATACCCGATATAGCTGGACGTTATTTTCGTCTTCTTTTTCTTATAATGTGATTTCGCAGAATCGTTTCTTGATTGTGTTGCATCAATAAGCGCACCAAGACCTACGCGCCTGGTGTTTTCAATCATGTTAAGACCGTATCTCACAATGATTCTGTTTTCTTCCTTTATAGGCATAACGTCGGCTATCGTACCAATAGCTACAAGGTCGGAATATTCAGAAAAGATTTTTTCTGCCGCAGCCTTTCTGCTTTTTGAAAAGACGTGCTCTTCATAAGCACATATGAGCTTGAACACCACACCTACACCGGCAAGCTCCTTAAACGGATAGGGGCAATCGGGTCTATGGGGATTTATTACGGCAACAGCGTCTGGTATATTTTCTCTGCACTCATGATGGTCGGTGATAACAAAATCAACACCGAGCTCTTTTGCATATGTTACCTCATCATTTGCGGTGATGCCCGTATCAACCGTAATTATAAGCTTTGTACCCAAATTGGATATAGCGTCTATCGCCGCGCATGATACGCCGTATCCCTCGCCTGCTCTGTTCGGAATGTAATAATCAATATCAGCTCCGATGGATTTAAGATAGAGATAAAGCGTACAAACCGAAGTAACACCGTCTACGTCATAGTCACCGTAAACGGTGATACGCTCTCCGTTAGCTACCGCACGCGCTATTCTTTCAATTCCACACTGCATGTCCTTCATCAAAAACGGATTTTGGAGCATTTCGCTCTCCATGTAGATAAAGGATTTCGCTTGCTCGGGTGTCTTGTATCCTCTGTTGTACAGTAAACGTGCAACTATTGGATTTATACCCAAATCAAACGCAATTTTCGATATTTCGGACGTGTGTGCAGCATCTGATTTAACGGTCCAGCGCTTCTCCTTTTTTTCATTGTGATTTATCATTTATATTAACCGTAGTGGGATTTCTCCCGCCTTCCATATTATTACCAAATTAACGCGCCCGATAAATGATTTTTTATAAATAACGGGCGCTTGTTTTTTAGGTTGAAGGACCGTACTCCTTCATCAAACATAATGCAGTTTTGATTCCGTCTATTGCGGCACTGCTGATACCGCCTGCATATCCCGCACCTTCTCCTGCAGGATAAAAATTATTAAAGCCTATGGCAAGATGGGTTTCGGGATTTCTTAAAATTCGTATAGGAGCGCTAGTTCTTGTTTCCGCTCCCGTAAGGACGGCATTCGGCGAAGCGAAGCCTTCTATTTTTTTATCAAATGCTATAAGAGCGTCCTTGATAGCGTTTACCGTAAAGTTTGGAAGAAAGGCTTCGGGTCTGGCAAGCTTGACCGCACCTTCCATATAAGTAGGGAGAACCTCACACGGTTCTTTGTTTAATGATCCGTGAAGAAAATCAGAAACGGTAATTATCGGTGCTGAATAATTACCGCCACCAGCGGTGAAAGCAGCGCGCTCTATTTTACGCTGAAATTCAATTGCGGATAGCGGTTTTGAGCCGTAATCCTCGCGGAATACAGAGCATACAACAGCGGAATTCGAATTTCTTCCCGCTCTTGCGTTCTCACTCATTCCGTTTACCACAACGCCGCCTTCCTCGCTGGCAGCCGCAACCACTTCGCCGCCGGGACACATACAAAATGTATACACACCGCGCTCTTTGGTATTGTGAGAAAGCGCATATTCAGCGTGTGAGAGTGCCGGATGTCCGGCAAAATCACCATACATCGCCTTGTCAATGCTTTCTGTCAAATGCTCTATTCTCATTCCAACCGAGAACGGTTTGGGTTCTACCAAAAAGCCATCATTGATAAGACGTTCGTAAGTATCTCTGGCGCTATGCCCGATTGCCAGAATAACGGCTCCTGCTTTAATTTCTCCTTTGGTAGTAACAACAGAGCTGACATTACCGCCATCTCGGTTTACCTTAAGAAATTTGGTATTATAAAGAACACGCCCGCCAAGCTCTTCTATTCTATTTAACATTTTGTCTACAACGTTGACAAGAATATCAGTTCCTATATGGGGCTTTGCGATATACGTTATTTCTTCCGGAGCACCAAATTCTACGAATCTTGAAAGAACGTATGATAGCATTGGGTCATTAAGGCGAGTTACAAGCTTGCCGTCCGAGAACGTTCCCGCGCCTCCCGCGCCAAACTGAATATTTGTTTCGGGATCAAGTTTTCTTTCTGATCTCATACGGCGTATCGCATTTTTTCTTTGCAAAACGGTACCGCCGCGCTCTAAAACGATAGGGTTATATCCATTCTCTGCTAAAATAAGCGCAGCAAACAACCCGCAAGGACCTGTGCCGACAACCACCGGCGGAGCGCTTATCATAGAATCTGAAATATCGGGGGTCACGACTCCTGAAAGTAAAGCGGCCATGCCTTTATCACGAAGTTTATCTTCCGGCGGAAGATGCGAAACTCTCACCGCAACAGAATAAACAAAGAAAATATCATTTTTACGTCTTGCGTCAACGCTTTTTCTATGTATGTAGCAATCGGAATCCTTGACCGAAATACCGATGGAAGCGAGTTTTCGTCTTGCAACGATAAACGCCTCTTTATGAGAGGCGTTTATCGGCAACTTTACGTTATTTACAATAATAATGTTTAGCTTTTCGCTCATAGTAACGTACCGAAAAGGTCGGGAATTACCGCAAACAAGGGCTCTGCGCCCGATTCACTGTATTTGACAAAAAGCCAAAAAAGAACAGCCGCAACAACCGATGCAATAAGCGAAAGCATTGTGCCGAATTTTTTTCCTGAATTTTTGTTTTTCATTTTAGCTCCATTCTGCCCTAAAGGCATAAGCAGGATGTGATTCTGTTAACGACGTTCCTCTTTAATAAGCTCGGTTATAAGAAGCTGACGGAGAGATTCGTTCGTAAATTCACGCGTCAGCACCGAATCCTTGGCAACCGAAATGATACCCGTTTCTTCCGAAACAACTATAACGATAGCATCGCTGGTTTCGGAAAGACCGATGGCTGCTCTGTGGCGAGTTCCAAGGTCAAAATCAAATACGGTTCTCTTTGTTAACGGGAGTATGCAAGCGGCAGAAACGATCCTACCGTTATCAATAATAACCGCACCGTCATGAAGGGGAGATTTATCGTAAAATAGATTTCTGATAAGAGTATCGCTTATATCAGCGTTTATAAGCGTGCCGGTATGTATTATGTCGTCAAGGCTCGTGTTTTTAGCAATGGCAATAAGTGCGCCGGTTTTTTGCATAGAAAGAATATGAACCGCTTTGCAAATCGAATCAATATTCTTATATTTCATTTTATTGCCATGCGTAGAATCGCTAAAATTACGAATACCGTTAAGAGAGCCGGATCCGAGTTTCTCAAGAAGCTCTCTTATCTCGGGCTGGAAAATGACGACAAGAGCCAAAGCGCCAATCTGGAATATTCCGGACAAAATATACCGTATACCCGTAAGGTCAAAGAAACTGGCAAGAGCGTAAACGGCAAGGCAAACAAAAATACCAACTATAAGCGCACCTGCTTTTTTGTTAACGGCAAATTTTATAACAAGCGCAAAAAGTATGGATAATAATATTATATCAACAGCATCAGCAATAGTAAAATGCTCTAAAAATGCACTTTTAGCAAAATTGAGAAAGGACGAAACAGACCCAATAAAGCTATCAGCACCGGTACTGAGTAGACCGCACATAATATATCCTTTCAATTAAGCGCACATAGCGCGCAAAATAAATAATTTAATTAATACTTTTATAGTATAGCATACCAGAAACTGATTTTCAAGTACTTTTACAAAAACTTTTCTGAAATTATATTAAGCAAATGCACAAATCATATTGACAAAAGGGATAAAATGTGTTAAAATATGTATCATATGATACACTTTAGAGGTGGATATGAGAAAAGGAAAATATGATTTTACTCATCTGTTTTTATTTTCAA
>JAZOAA010000184.1:0-3189 GCA_045595265.1 Eubacteriales bacterium | reverse complement strand
TCCGACTTCAAGCCGCGCTTCAAGCCCGCGGAGCTTTTTGGTGTCGCACCCTTTAAGCCTTATCCGACTCTTCGGCGCTATTTCTATACCTTTGAGCCTCAGCCCGTCGATTACACCGGCGTCTGGCAGATAGGCAAGGATTTTGATTTCAGTTTCTGGCAAGGCGATGAAAAAGCGAAACCCATTCCCTTTTGTCCCGAGGTATATAAGCAGAACGGCTTTATACGATTCGAGAAGGGCAAGATCGTTGAGATCGAGCTTCATCCGAGAAATGAATAAAAAGAAAGATCCGCGCGTCGCGCGGATCTTTCTGCTTGTTGAGATTAGTCAACGATGAGGTACATTACAAGAACGATGATGGCAAATGCGCTTGCAATGATGGGGGTGAGCTTGTTGAGAAGCTTATCGAGACGGGAGCTTCTGTCCTTGCCGAGGAAGGACTCGCCTGCGCCTGCGATAACACCGATTCCCTTTTCGTTCGACGACTGGAGAAGAACGGCGATTACAAGGAAAACAGCGAACACCAGAAGAATGATGCCCAGAGTGATTTCAAGAGCTGTCATGATGCAAACCTCCTTACAGAATTATATTTGCGTCTCGGAATTGATCCAAAAAATGGCGGAGGGAAAGGGATTCGAACCCTTGTGGGGTTTCCCCCAAACGGTTTTCAAGACCGCCTCGTTATGACCACTTCGATATCCCTCCATAAGAGGAGTACCGATACGCAAAAGTGCAGATTATATAATACCATATATTTTGCGTTTTGTCAAGACTAAATTGTTAATTTATTTACCAAGATTCGTTTTTAGGGCAATTTTTTGCCTTGACAAAGGGGTTATACTATGTTATAATATGTAAGCAACTCTGCCGGACGGCCGCGCGGTATCATGCCGAAAGGTTTTACCGTGAGGAAAGTCCGGGCTTCGCAGGGCAGGATAGCTGATAACGTCAGCCGCAGGTGACTGCCGGGAAAGTGCAACAGAAATAAACCGCCGATATTTCGGTAAGGATGGAAAGGCGAGGTAAGAGCTCACCAGTTCCTATGGTAACATAGGTCCGCTGTAAACCCTATCCGAAGCAACACCGTATGGGAGCCGTTTGCCCGACATATGCTCCCGGGTGGCACGAGGGAAACCTCGGAGCATCACAGCGATGTGGTGCAAAGACAGATGGTCGTCCACGACAGAACCCGGCTTACAGGCAGAGTTGCAAATATTGAATAATAAGGAGAAAAATTTATGAAAAGATTTTTCAGCCTGTTTTTGTGTTTTGCCCTTCTTTGTTCGACAGGGGCTTTTGTTGTTTCCTGCGAAAAGGGCGGGGAAGAAACAACGGAATTAATGACCGAAGCCGAAATTACCGAGGCAGAGGCGCAACCATCGGCGCAGATCACCCTCTCTGAGCTTGGAAACTTTGTGATTATCAGAAATGATGATGACTATTTGTTCCAATCTTCCGCAAAAAGACTTAAAACGGTGCTCAAATCGGATCTTTCGCTTGATCTTGACATTAAGTCTGATTTCGTCACCGATGCCATTCCGGGATATGCGGAATCCGAGTTTGAGATACTCGTCGGAGCTTGCGACCGCGAGGAGAGCCAAGAATTTGTTTCAGAACTTATGTATAACGATTACGGTTACGGTATGGTTGGGGGGAAGCTTGTTATCGCCGGCGCGACTGCGGCGGGAACCCTCAGGGCGATGGAGCATTTTATTGAAAACGTAACCCAAAAGCATGAAGGAGAAGTCTTTTTCGACAACGCTGCTCAAAGCTTTATATTCCGTGACGAATATACCGAAGTCAGCATTGGCGGTACTCCGATATCCGAATATTCAATAGTCTGTCCTCGCGCAAAAAAGAACTCGGAGGATAATATTGCCAAGCTTCTGCGCACCGTTATCGCCGAAATGAGCGGGTACACCCTTGAAATCAAGAGCGATGCATCTGATCCCACGGGAAAAGAGATCAGAATCGGTATTACCTCGCGCGATACTGCGCCCGCGATCTCTGCGGATCAATTCTTCGTCGGTAACAGCACGAACGGTATTCTGCTCGCCGCAAACGATTCCGCAGGACTTCTTCACGCATTTAACCTTTTTGTTTCCTTGTTGAAAGATACTCCCAATCTGACTCTTAAGGATACTGTCGCTTCTCCCGAAACGGGTGAAGAAACGGTTATCCTTGATTACAACGTGTGGATGCATACGGCGGGTCAGGAGAGCAGGGTGAGGGCTGTATTGCAGACGATAGAGGAGATATCTCCCGATATAATGGGCTTGCAGGAATGCACACACGAGTGGATGGCGTTCCTTACCGATAAGTTTTCCGCTGAATACGGTATTATCGGAGAGGGCAGAGACGGCACTCACACTTCGGAAGATCAGTTCAATCCGATCCTTTACCGCAAAGATAAATATACTTTGATAGACAGCGGCACTCGCTGGCTTTCGGAGACTCCAGAGATCAAATACACAAAGGTTCCCGATTCGAGCTACGAGCGCATATTTACATTTGCCGTACTTGAGGAAAAAGCAACGGGCGTTCGGTTTGTCTTCATCAGTACTCACTTTGACCATATGGGAGGTCAAGCCGATCAGGCAGCCTGTATGGCGGCGTATATAGAGCAGTTCCGCGATCTTCCCATGTTTATGTGCGGTGACTATAACGGCTCAGGCGTGGAAAAGATAATGGACGGGCACGGCTATGTCAGCACCGAGAGGGTAGCGGCGGAAAGGGTCAATGCCGGCAATACTTATTCCGGCGGAAGCAAGATCGATTTCATCTTTACCAACGGCAAGGGCGTTACCGTGACGCACTATGAAGTCAAGAACGACAACGAGTCCTCCGACCACTATCCCATAGTTGTGAAATATAAATTTGCAAAATAATGTAATTGCTTAACCAAAAACGACCGACTGACTTAAAACAGTCGGTCGTTTTTTGTAAATAATACGATATTTGAAATAAAAATGTAAAACAGGGTTGACATTTGAACCGCTTTGTAGTATAATATCAACGCTTCCTATTTATGATATATATAAATAGGAAGAAAACATGCGATTTTTTAAGGTTTTTCGCGGAAAGAAGGTAGAAATGGAAATCTTTTTGGCAATCCTGTATCTTGTTATCGGCTTTGTGTTCCTCATCAAGGAAGTCGGAGGCCAAGCGGTCTTAGGAAGACAATCCAAG
>JAZOAA010000183.1:0-4198 GCA_045595265.1 Eubacteriales bacterium | reverse complement strand
GCTCCCTCCGGGAGGGAGCTGTCAGCGAAGCTGACTGAAGGAGAGCGCGTTACAATGAAGTTCGCGCAAACTGAAAGTCACGCGGGCTCCTTCCACCACTTCGTGGTCCCCCTTCCTCCCGGAGGAAGGCTTTTGCGAGTCATTCCTCTGCGTATAGTGGGTTCGGGCTTCTGCCCGATGGTGCGTGGACTGCCACGCGCTATGCTTGCCCCAGACGCGAGCGTCGGGAATAGTAGAAAGATAGTTACATCGAAGTTGCTATTATGTATTTTGTCAACGCACAGTTGAGCGCTATTTCTTTTTGGTCGCTTTTCAATAATAAAAATTAGTGATATAATAAGGACAACGAAAGAAAGCGCTTAATTTCGTCACTTGATTTTAGGAGGATCTTTTATGGCAAAAACAATAGGTAACATAATTCGTGAACTTCGTTGTTCTCGCAATCTCACACAAGAACAACTTGCAGAAAACTTAAATATTACTGCTCAAGCAATTTCTAAATGGGAGAATAATATCGGAATGCCCGACATTTCACAAGTTGTGCCCATTGCACATTTCTTTGGGGTCAGTACAGATGTTTTGTTTGGAGTAGAAGAAAAGATGGATGTTGATGAAGTCCAAACATTGATTGATAAGGCAACAACTCAAGAGTCATATAAGTATGAATATGCGTTATTGAAAGAAGCCCTTAGAACCTATCCGGGAGATATAAGATTACTTTCGGAATTGCTTTCGTGCGGCGAATGTTTGCTGGCAGACGGAGACACCGTAAACGGTGCTGAACGAAATGCTATATTTGAAGAATGTGAGCGTGCAGGCAGGCTGATATTGTCTTATTGTAAGGATTTAAGCGTTTTGATCGAAGCAACAGAATGGCTAATCAAGTTATATTGCGAAATGGGCGAAGTTGAAAAAGCAGCAGCATTATCTGAATCGTTGCCTTCGGTAATTGGATTTAATAAAAAAGCTGCGTTTGGTCGCATATATGAGAATCGTAAAGAGTATGAAAAGGCTTTAAAGTGTTATACTGATAATGTTTCGCAATTTCAACGGCAACTGATCCATTCGATTGTACTTTGCGGAAATATGCATAATTTGACTGGAGAAAAGAAACAAGCCTCGAAAGTCTATTCGTTAGCTATTACACTTTCGGAAAATTTCCTTGAAAATAATCCCATCCCCGAAAACAAATCCTTGCAGAAAAATCTAACAAAAACGATCGAGAGATGCCGAAAAACAATTGAACAATTGAGCAAATGATCCTTGCCCCGCCTCGTGCGGGGCTTTTCTTTGCTTTCTGCATATCAAAAAGCCACCACGAAAACCGTGGTGGCTAATTTCATTTTACCGCTAATTATGCAGACGCTCAGCCTCCCGTTTTTATTTTGCGGAATTTGCCATCTACACTTTAATTTTATCAAAAAAAATGTTAAATTTTATACATTCGATTTACATCCGTCTTATAATATGGTATAATAATATATTATAGTAGGTAAGTATACCTATTTTCGGTAATGGAGGGTTTTATGAATATTATAACCTTCTCAGTAGGTGACGTACTCGAGATGAAAAAAAAGCATCCGTGCGGCTCGTCTGAATTAAAGGTAGCGCGCGTCGGCAGTGACGTGCGGGTGATCTGCCTTGGCTGCGGACGGGATATGACCGTGCCGAGAGTTAAACTTGAACGTTCGATAAAACGCGTCCGCTCTGTCAAGTCGGACGATAAAAACAGCTAAAAAAGAGGGTAGAAAAATGGATAACGAAATCATCGTAACAACGGCATCCCCCGAAGAAAAAGAGGCTCCCGAAAAAGCTCCACGCTTTCCTCGCCTTGCCAAGCTATGGGCAGAATACGGCTATCTTACCGCCGCGTTCCTTATCCCCGCGCTGCTTATGTGGCTTATCTATATCGCTATGGAGGTTTTCCCGTTCGGTGAAAACTCGGTGCTGGTGCTCGACTTAAACGGTCAGTACGTTTATTTCTTTGAGGCTCTGCGCAACATCGTGCGCGAGGGCGGCTCATTCCTTTACTCGTTCTCCCGCGCGCTCGGCGGCGAGTTTATGGGAATTTACGCCTACTATCTTGCAAGCCCGTTCTCCTTCCTTACCGCCCTGTTCCCGGACGGTATGATAACCGAGGCTCTGCTCGTTATGTTCCTTCTCAAATGCGGCCTCTCCGGTGCGACCTTCGGCTTTTACATCCACAAGACCAGACCGAACGCTAACCGCATTGCGACCGTGTTTTTCTCCATGATGTACGCGCTGTCCTCCTACGCGGTGGTTCAGCAGCACAACACCATGTGGATAGACAATATGATATTCCTCCCTCTCGTTGCGCTCGGAGTTGAGAACATAATCAAATACGGAAAATACAAGATGTTCATCATCTTCCTTTCCCTGTCAGTGCTCTCAAACTTCTACATCGGATATATGATGTGCATTTTCGTTGCGGTGTACTTCTTCTACTACTGGATAGCGCACTCACACGACGGAGAAAACAACCCGCTTCGTGAGCGCAGTCACTTTTTGCACACCTTTGTGAGAATCGCGGTGTACAGCATTATCGGCGTGGGCATCTCCGCTATTATAATCCTTTCCTCGTACTATGCACTTACCTTCGGTAAGACCACCTTCTCAAACCCGACCTATACCTTCTCACAGCAGTACGATTTCCTTGACATCGTTACAAAGCTGTTCCCCGGTAGCTACGACACCGTTCGCCCCGAGGGTCTGCCCTTTATCTACTGCGGCGTGTTCGGCGTTATTATGCTTCCGCTTTACTTCCTGTGTAACAAATTCTCGGCAAAAGAGAGAATCGCAACCGCGGTACTTCTTCTGTTCTTTGTAATGAGCTTCAACACCCAGGTGCTTGATATGGTATGGCACGGCTTCCAGCGTCCCAACTGGCTCAACTGCCGTTACAGCTTTATGTTCTGCTTCGTTTTGCTGGTCGCCGCAGAAAAAGCGTACGAGCACATCAAGGAATTCAAATTCTCCACCGTTTTCGGGGTTTGCGCGTTTATCGCGGCGCTCCTTTTGGTGATCCAGAAGTTAGATTACGAATCCATGCCCGATATTGACGCTATCTGGCTGTCCCTTGCTTGCGTAGCTATCTACCTGCTTGCGACCCACTCGGCTATGAGATCGGTGTTCGTCAATCAGTCGGCTATGATCATCCTCGTTCTTGCCTGCCTTGAGCTGTTTGCTGCAGGACTTTTGAACATTACTGCGCTGGATGACGACGTGGTTATGTCCTCGCGTACCTCATACGTATCCTTTATGGATCACTGGCAGCCCGCATTTGACAAGCTCGAGCTTTACGACAGCTCTTTCTACCGTTCGGAAAAGACAGAGCACAGAAAAACTAACGACTCGATGACTATCGGCAACTTCGGTCTAACCAACTCCACCTCTACCTTAAACCGTTCCACCATAGATTTCCTTGCAAAGATGGGACTTTCCTCAAAGTCTCACTGGTCAAAATATCTCGGCGGCACCCCGGTTTCAGACTCGCTGCTCGGTCTTAAATATATCCTCTCGGAGGACAAGCAATCCGATCTTTACGACGTGGCGTTCACCGTAGAGCCGCCGGAGGATTCTGACGAGAGAACGATCACTGCGTATTACAACAGATACGCGCTGTCCCTCGCGACCGCGGTATCAAGCGAGATAAACGGCATAAAACCCGAGGACTACTACAACCCCTTTGATTATATGAACGCGCTGGTGACCGAAATGCTCGGCCGCGCTTCCACCGTTGAGCTGTTCGTTCCGCTCAGGCTCAAGGCAATGACAGACGACAACGTAACCATCAGCTACGTAACAGGTCACAAAAAATACACCGCTGACGGCACGTCAGGCGACCCGAAGGTAGTATTCACCTTTGAAGCGCCGGACAAAGAGGTGCAGATCTACTCTTATTTTGCCACCACCTATCCACGTGAGTGCAAAATGCAGGTCAACGGTACCTCAAACGGCACCTACTTCGGTAACGAGACTATGCGTATCGTCAACATCGGCAGAAAGGGCAGTATCGTCGCTCCCGACATCTCCGAGATCACCATCACGATGACCCTTCAGGAGGATGTGCTTTACCTCGCTAACGACTCGTCAAACTACCTCTACTACCTTGACGAGGATCTGTTCCGCGAGATCATGCCCGAGCTTGCTCGCTACACCTACAGAATAAAGTCGGATC